>JBFELD010000001.1:0-28196 GCA_041552375.1 Kiloniellaceae bacterium
GGCATAGCCGTTGACCCGGACCTCTGTGCCCGGCCGCACGCCGCTGACGTCCTCCATGAAAATGAAATAGCTCGCCCGCTGTCCGGGCTTAACCACCTGCAGATAAAGCCAACCGGTCAAGATCGCCGCGCCGAGCAGTAGGAACAGGCCCGAGAGGACGGCGATGCCACGACTGCTCCCGAGGGTGGTCAACCTCATGGCGATCCCCCTTCACTGACTTGGTCGGGCCCGTCCCGCTCGGCGCCGCGGCCGAACTGACGCATCGCCTCGAAATGCGAGAGAAAGACATCCTCGATGACCGGGTCGTTCATGGTCTCGATCTCGACCGGCGTGCCGGTCGCGATGATCTTGCCGGCGTTCAAGATGGCCATCCGATCCGCCACACGAAAGCAGAGCTCCGGCAAGGGTGTGCAGAAGACGATGGTCAGGCCGACACTTTGCCTGAGCTCTTCGAGGAACTCGACCAGGTCCTCACGCGTGCGCCAATCCAATCCGGCCAGCACATCGTCGCAAATGAGAATTTCCGGATGCAATGCCAAGGCGCGGGCCAAACCGACCCGTTGGACCTCGCCGCGCGACAGCGATTTCGGCATCAGCCGCGCCACGTTGCGAAGCCGCATTCGGCGCAGCAACGACATCGCCCGCTCTTCAGCCTCCTCGTCGTTTTGGCCACCGATCTCGAGCAGGGGCAGTTTGATATTCTCCAAAACGGATAGCGACTTGAGCAGGGCGCCCCCGTGGAGAGCCGTGCCGATCCGTCGCTGGACTTGCGTCCATTGGCGGCCGGCGAGCGTATGGATGTTCTGGCCGAACAGTCGGACCGTGCCGCTGGTCGGCGTAAGCAGACCGGTAATGGCGCTGAACAGCAGGGACTTGCCGCAGCCACTGCCGCCGAAAACGGTGAAGACCTCTCCGGCGGAGACGGCAAAGCTTATGTCCTTCAGCGCGAAATGATCGCCGAAAGCAACAGAGAGATTTTCGACCTCGAGGATCGCCATGTCCGGCCTCGCCCTATTCCGGTCCCAGGATCGATATCAACGCGTTGAGAAGCAAGACGACCACGATGCTGACCACAACCGCGAAGGTCGTCGTGCCGCCGATCGAGCCGCCCCGCTCGACGACGCTGAGACCGCTGCGCGCGGAGATGCCGAGCACGAGCAAGCCAAATATGACGCTTTTGATTGCGTTGATCATCAAATCCGTGCCGGTAATCCCCTCGACCGCCAAGTCGATCACGAAGATCGGCGCGATGCCTTTGGAAAAGAACAAATAAAGTGCGAGGGTCAGAATCTGGGCCGCGGTCATGATCAGGGACAGCACCGGCGTGGCCACAGCCATCGCCAGCAAAGCCGGGGCGACGACGAAGCGTAAAGGGTCGATGCCCATGGACCGCAACGCCATCACCTCCCGGTCGAAAACCATCGTGCTGATCTCCGAGGTGATTGCGCCCCCGGCGCGGGCGGCCATCAGGATTCCGACAAATGCCGGCGCCTGATCGCGAACCGTGAAGTTCCCGACGAAACGCAGGATGGGCGGCAGGTAATCAATCGACTTCTGGAACAGCGTCACCTGGAGGCCGATGACCAAACCGAACGAGAGGGCGAAGAGCACCGTCACCGGCAAGCTCTTCAACCCCAACTCGACCATGTGCAAAGCGATCGTCGATAGGCGTATCGGACGTCCGAGAAAGGGCCCACCGACAATCCAGGCCAGGCAGGTGCCGATCAAACGCACCACCCCATAGCTGGTCCCAACCCAATAGTGGAACCAGTTGCCAACGTTCTCGAGCACACGCAGGCCAGCCGCGATCACCCCACGCCCCCACGGGATTATTATCGTTCATCATCCCAGGCGATCGCCCTGCCTGGGCAAGCCCGAACCTTATCACAACATAAGATAGCATAGGCAATAGGGACGAGATCGAATCGGGGCTTCGTGCGCGATGCCACTCACACCAGCCGCCACCCCTTTCTCGTCTCGCGAAACTCGCAACGTCGTTGAACGTAGCTGGAGTTCGCCGGCTCACCCTTTGCATCGTCGCCCCACATCCAAACGATCACGGTGATGCTCGCGCGCTGGTCACCACGCCAGAAGTGGTAGTCGCTGCGGCTCCGGGCCTCGTCGTGTTGCAGGATCAACGTGTCGTTGTTGGAAAAGCGACGATTGTGTGAGGCACAGAGATCATAGAAATCGGCTTCGTCGGTCGTGCCAGGAACACAGGCCGAGAGAATAAATGGGGCAATTAAGACAACAATTATAGATAGATATCTCATTTTAGTAATGTTAAAATCTAGCTTCTGTCACCGATACAAAGCTCCACTTGAGTTTTCCCGAGGCCATGCGTCAGACGCGCACACCTCTCAAAACGTTCATGACCGCGGTGTGACAGGCGTCGTCCGGCACGATTTTCTCGCCGGCCTCGTAATAGCCCTCATCCCAGGTCACGACCCTCTCACAATAGGAGGGATGTGTTAGAATTTCGCTTACGGCGGCCTCGACGGCCTCGGCCGACAATTCGGCGGGGCGACGATCGAAATCACGCTCCCATACCGCCTCGATATAGTGAAGACAATCGACGAGGATCGTCGCCTGCTTGTCGCTCAGCACCGCCCAGTCCAAGGCCGGCAGCGCCGACTTTCGCAACCGGGCGAGCTGCTCTCGTGTTGCGGAGCCTGGCGTTCCGACCTTTGGGAGCTGGGTTTGAAGTTGGGGCAGCGTCCTCGCTTTAGGTTCTTCCCGGCGCCTCACGAAAGAGCGCACCGCCAGCCTGGCCACGAGAACCGCGGCCACGAGCAACACCAGACCAGCGAGAAGTTCCATGACTTACCGTCCCGATTCCAGATACGAGCCCCCTGGAGTTCGGTACTGCCAACATATTACGCTATTGGAGGCGAAGGGTTAAGGGTCTTTCAACCCGGTGGCCGACCGTGGGGTTAGCCTTATCGTAACGCCCGGACGCTAACTTGGGTGCGATCACGCCACCATTGGTCGAGGTATCCGTGGGCTCTATGACAAAACGGCCGGCAAGCCTCATCGCCGGCGGTCTCGCCGCTTTCGCCATCTTGTGGCTTTGGGCATGGACCCCGACCGAAACCGCGGGCCAGGACAGCGATATCCGCGCCGACGACTTCCTAAGGGATTGCGACAGCATGAAGGCGGCGTCCTTTCTCTATTGCGTCGCCTATCTGGAAGGGATCAGCGATGCCGTCCAGGGAATGAAGAAAGCCGGGTTCGACGTTGGGATCTGCTTTCCGGAGGATATCACGGTCGGTGACAGCGTCTTCGCGGTGCGCGAGTGGATCAGAGAGAACCCCGACTATCATCGTCTGAGGCCGGTGCAGGCCGTACTTCCCGCCCTTTCACAAACCTACCCTTGCGGCTAGCGCCCTTGTCGACTTAGAAGTTCGCATCATTTGCGACAAGTGCCGGACGAACTTCTGAATCGAGACACTAGCCGGACGATCCCGCCTGGCCATCGGCGCGGTCCGGGTCTAGGTTAGCCGTGTCATTCGCCGGATCATCAACTCCCTCTGAAGGGCCATGAAGAGTCCAGCTTTCAGCCTCTGTATCTTCCTCGCCGTCGCGACGCCGGCACAGAGCGCTCAATATGAAGCCATCTGGTCGCAACCTGTAAGCGAGCAAGAGCGGCTACTCTCGGAAGTTCTGGTCAAGACCGGCCACGACTGCCCGGCGGTCACGGAGATCCTGTTCGCCGGCGTCGACGAGGACGACGCGGGCTATTGGTCGGTGCGCTGCTCGAACGGCCGTGATTGGATGGTTCAAGTCCTCGACGACGAGAGCGGCACGATCACGGTGACCTCCTGCGAGGTGATCCGTCAACACGACGGCGATTGCTGGGCGAGCGATTAGCCGCGGCAACGCTGACAGCTAAAGGGGGTCGCCGCGGTCGAACAGGATGCGATCGTCGACGGCGAGCTTTTCCAGACGCCAGCACTCGTCTAGCACCATCTCGTCGCAAACCAATCTGACGGCAACAACGAAGACATGGTGGCGAAGCTTGCCGGTCAGCGAGCCGCTGATGGCCTCACCGACCACCGCCCAATAGCGATACCCCGGTTGCGGATGCACCACGCTCGGCCCGAAGCTCGCATTGGCGAAGATATCGACCTCGCGGACCAGGTGGAGGAGCGCCATCTCCACGATCAGCCGCTCGGAGGGCTCTGCGGCGGCGCTCGCCGGCGGGGCCGCGAGTAGGAGGAACAGCGACAATAAGAGAGCAGGCCGCATCCGTCATCATCGACCGGCGACCCGATCCCGTCAAAACCTATAGAACGACCGTGATGGCGCTGGACGCAGCGCCGGACAAATGACACCTTTCGACCTTGTGATCCCTGTTCCGTCCTCGACCGCCCAAGGACATCGAACTCATCGACCCGTCGACGGTTTCGGCCTCATGACCCTGCTTTCCCGCGCGAGAAGCCTCTCTTACCGGTCAAGACTCGCGGTGATCGTCGCGCTCACGGTTCTGGTGGTCGCGGTAGCCATCGTAATGCCGCCCATCCCGCAAGATCGAGCCTATCACTTGTTCGCCGACACGCGGGCCTTTTGGGGGATTGCCAACTTCAATGATGTGATCTCCAACCTCCCGTTTCTCGCGGTCGGTGTTTGGGGTCTGGTGTTTATCGGAAGAGGCCCCGCCGGCAACGTAGGCCTTCGTGGTGCTCTCGGGGCGCCCTTCGGGCTCTATTTCATCGGGGTCGCGTTGGTCGCCGGCGGGTCGGCTTACTATCACCTCGATCCCACGAACCAGACATTGTTCTGGGACCGGCTGCCCATGACCATCGCCTTCATGGCGCTGTTCTCGGCCGTCATCCTCGACCGAGTTGACGAGCGATGGGGGCTGAGGTTGTTGCCTGTGTTGATCACCATCGGCATCGCCAGCGTCGTCCACTGGTCCTTGACGGAGGCCGCGGGTAGAGGCGATCTGCGCCCCTACGCCGTCGTGCAGTTCTTTCCCATGCTGGCAATACCGCTGATCTGCATCTTGTTTTCGCCGCGCCGTCTGGATGCACGATACGTGGTCGCCATGGGTTGCCTTTATGGTTTGGCCAAGGTCTTCGAGCATTTCGACCATGCCTTGTTCGACCTTTTGGGCGGCACCGTCAGCGGGCATAGCCTGAAGCATCTCGCGGCCGCCGCGGCGGCTTACATGGCCTTGCCGATGTTGAAAAATCCTGTCCGGCAGGCCCGCATATAGCACCCGCCCATCGTCTTTGCGCCACGGTGAACCGGGTCTTGAGGCGACGGCTGCCACGGCGTTGACGATAACAATTTATGATTGAGGACAACGCTCCAAGCAGGCAAGAATACCGCCAGGCAACGATTTCAAGCTCTGGGGAGGGTTATTTTTATGAAGGCGGCAAAAGCGATTTTCCCTGCGCTCGTCCTTGCATCGTCGATGTTGGTATTGGGTGCTTGCGGCGGCGGTAGCAAAGAAGAGCCCGCGACCACACAGCCAGCGCCTGAGTCTACGGACGCGGCGGCCACGCCGGCGGCAGGCGGGACGACCGAGCAAATGTTGCAATCGATGCAGACCCAAATCAACAATCTGCAGTCGCAGGTGAACAACCTGCAGCAACAGATCCTGCAAATGCAGTCGCAATAGCCGGCCCCAAGACCCGCCGAGGCCTCTTACTCTTTGCCTTGTTCCAGGTGCGCCAGCTTGGCGGTCGCGACGCGCAGCCGCTCGAACAGTATTCTCAAGAGGTCGATGGCTTCTGCGGGATGCTTGAGCAGCATATCCATGAAGGCGTCCGGCGTCACCGGCATGCAAACCACCGAGCCCTCCGCGACGGCGCTCGCCGAGCGGGGCTGGTCATCGATGGCGCCCATCTCCCCGACGTATTCACCGGCGCGCACGGTGGCGATCGTCTTGGAGGCGTCGCTCTCCAATCCTTTGACGATCCGCACCTCTCCGGAGATGATCAGGTAGGCGGCATCGCTCGGCTCACCCTCCCGGAAGATCACGTCTCCCGACCTATAGGTTTGCCAACTCATGTCATCTTGGTCTTGCATGCGAGCAGACTATTCGGGTTTGTGTCCCCTGTCACCCTCCGGATAAGGGGCTCCTCTCCTATCAATCCAGTCCGAAGAGTTCGAAAATCAACGCGCAGGCGGGGGTATCTCTGAACTCCGGTGAGATCAGGAGGTAGTAGCCGCGCGTGGTGACCAACAGCGTGTCATGAAGAGGGCTCAGGACCTCGCTTTCGATCAAGTCGCCGATCATCCCGTCCCAGCCCAAGGCAACGCCGTTTCCCTGCAAGGCTTGATGTATCGCCACGCCGTGATTGGTCACGACGATGCTACGGTCCAGGTCCCCGGCTTGCGGTGCGAAGCGGGTTCGCCAATCCGACCAGTTACACCAGCGGCCTTCAGGGTCCTCGAGATGGATCAAGGGCCCGGCCTCGAGGAGTTTCCGCGCGCTGGTGCCGGCCAGGTCCGCTGCCAGTTTTGGCGCGGCGACGGGAAGAACCCTCTCAGTCATCAACAAATGGCTCTCGAACCCGGACCAGCCGCCGTCACCGAAGAGAATGGCGCAATCGACCTCCTCGAGCGGAATATGCGCGTCAAGCTCGGCCGTGGTTACGCGAACCACCGTCTGTGGCGCGCGCTTTCTTAGCGTCGCGAGACGCGGGAGAACCCAAAAGCTCGCGATGCCCGGATAGGTCGCAAGTGTGACACTATCGTTTTGGTTTTGCCGTCTGAGCCGCGTGCTTGCCCGCTCGACGTCGCCCAGCGCCGCGGAGATCGTCCGGTAGTAGTCGTGCGCCGGTTCCGTGGGCACCATCGCCGTGCCTCGCTTGACGAACAACTTGACGCCGAGATCGGTCTCCAGAAGGCGTATCTGATGGCTGATCGCCGGCTGATGCACGTTCAGCTCGGCCGCGGCGCGGGTATAGCTGCCGAGGCGATAGCAGGCCTCGAACACGCGCACCGCTTTCAGGGATGGGAGACCACTCGTCATCACATCAATTAAATCAATGTTGCTATGAATTTTATCCCTATTTCGCGCGCCTGGAAAGCGTATTTAAATAAATCAATTTGATGTGATCATCAACGATTGGGGACCGCATAGAATGGGAGTAAGCCCTTGGTGGTCGACTTGGCGAGCCGCGGGAGTTTGGCTCGCCTTCCTCGCCTTGCTGCTGGCCGGGTGGGGAGTTCTTTTCGCCATGAGCAACGAGTTCGCGGCGCGCGCGCCGGTCTCTCTGCTGGGGCCGGGCATGGGACTGCTCTCACCTCTATTCCCCGACGAGACGGGGCTCGGTGCGTTGGGCCTGTCGCTGGAGGCGATCTGTCTTTCCGGCCCCTCCGCCGGCGATGTGACCCTGCCGGCACTTTTCGCCATGTGGGCGCTCATGGCGTTGGCAATGATGGCGCCCACTGCCGCGCCCCTTCTGAAGACCTATGCGGACCTTGCTGCTGGGAATCCACAGCGGATCCCGCTGGCGGGATGGTGGTCGCTGTTGACCGGGTTCTGCCTGGTTTGGGTCGGATTCGCCGTCATCGCCGCGCTGGCTCATGCAAAAGCGGCCCAGGCCGATCTCATGACAGCGGGCGGATTGCTTGGCTCCGACTGGCTGGCGGCGGCTCTGCTCGCCCTTGCCGGTCTCTATCAGTTCAGCGCGCTGAAAGCGGCTTGCCTGTCGCGCTGCCGTTCGCCGATGACATTTTTTCTCACCAACTGGCGCGGGGGGATGGCGGGGGCGCTGCACATGGGACTGCATCAGGGTCTGGCCTGCCTAGGCTGTTGTTGGGCGCTGATGGCGCTGGCTTTCGTCGGTGGGACCATGAACTTGGTGTGGATGGGGGTCGGCATGGTGCTGATGACGGTGGAGAAGCTGGCCGGTATTGGGCGTTACGTCACAGCGCCGCTTGGCGGAGCGCTGATCGCGGCCGCCACGTTGGTCGCTTGGCAGGCGGCGAGCATTTGAGGAAAGGACGGATAACATGACGGAGCCCTGGCGGATCAAGGGAGAGTTGATCCTCAACTGCAACTGCACGGTCTTTTGTCCCTGCGTGGTCTCATTGGGCAAACATCCCCCGACGGAAGGCTATTGCCAGGCTTGGGCCGGCGTTCGCATCGACGAGGGCAAGGCCGGCGAGGTCGACCTCGGCGGACTTAACGTGGCCTTGCTGCTCGATATCCCGGGCTGGATGGGCCGTGGCAACTGGACCGTCGCCGCCTACATCGACGAACGCGCGAGCGATGCGGCCTTCGATAAGCTGGTCGAGATCTTCAGCGGTCAGGCCCGTGGAACCACAGGCCTTTTCTCGATTCTGGTGAGCGACTTCCTGGGCGCCGAGCGGGCGCCGGTCATCTTCGAGAGCGAAGGCCGCCGGCGGCGCCTGACCGTGCCCAAGAAGATCGTGGGCGAGGTCGAGCCCATCGCCGGTGCCGCCCCGGAAGAGGAGGTCAAGGTGACCAATACCCAATACTGGATGGGCCCCGACATCACCATCGCTCAGGCCACGCAGTCGCGCGTGCGCGCCTTCGGCCGGGTCTGGGACTTCGCCGGCCGCAGCGCCGAGATCTGTCAAATCTCCTGGGCCGGGCCATGATGGAACACGCCGCTCCCTCGGCCTGTGAGACCTCCCCGCGACGTGACGAGACGGCGGGAGTCGAGACCGTGCCTACACCCGCCCTTGCCATCTCTCTCCGGACGGGCCGCACACCCTACTCGCCGCGTGTCGAGGCCCAGGGCGTCAGGAGCTACACGGTCTATAACCACACGCTTCTGCCCGCGGTCTTTCGTTCCTTGGAGGAGGACTACCGGCATCTCAAGCGGCACGTTCAGATCTGGGACGTGAGCTGCGAACAGCAGGTCGAAGTCCGGGGGGCTGAGGCGGCGCGGCTGGTACAGCTCATGACACCGCGCGACCTCTCTAAAGCGACCATCGGTCAGTGCCTCTACGCGCCCTTGGTCGACGAGGCCGGAGGCATGATCAACGATCCGGTCATCCTGAAGCTGACCGAGGACCGGTTCTGGATTTCCATTTCCGACTCTGATGTCCTACTCTGGGCCAAGGGGCTGGCGGTCGGCCTCGGGCTGAACGTTGCCGTCGACCAGCCGGACATCTGGCCGCTGGCGGTGCAGGGGCCCAAGTCCGACGACTTGCTGGCGGCCGTCTTCGGTGAGGACGTCCGTGCCATTCGCTTCTTTCGGTTTGCGACCGTCACGTTTCGCGGCCACCCACTCGTGGTGGCACGGTCGGGCTTTAGCAAACAAGGTGGTTTCGAGATATTCGTCGACGATCCGGTAATTGGCTTGGAGCTCTGGGACGCGCTCTGGGACGCCGGTCAACCCTTCGACGTTCGCGCGGGCTGTCCGAACCTGATCGAGCGCGTTGAAGGAGGCCTCCTGTCCTACGGAAACGACATGACGCGCGCGAACAATCCTCTCGAATGCGGCCTGGACCGCTACTGCGCTCTCGACGCGCCGATCGAGTTCATCGGCCGCGAGGCGCTGCGGCGCATCCGGGCGGAGGGTGTCGGGCGCCGGATCCGTGGTCTGCGGATCCAGGGCGCCCCCCTGCCCCTTTGCCAGGAACGCTGGCCGGTACGCGCCGGCGGCCTGGAGATCGGTCAGGTCACCTCCGTCGCCAACTCCCCCGATTTGGCATGCGGTATCGGGCTGGCCATGCTCGATCGCGGCCATTGGCGGCCGGGCGAGCCGGTCGAGGTGGCAACGCTGGACGGCACCCGATCGGCAAAGGTGACGGAGCTGCCCTTTACCCTCGATGGCCATTGAGGTAACAGACCACACCGGCCCGATCGAAGGCGGAGTAAATTAGGAGGGAGACGATGCCCGCAGATCCCTATGAGGAGGGGTTGGACAGGACGGCGGCCAACTTCGTGCCCCTCTCCCCTCTTTCTTTCATCACCCGCGCCAAGGATGTCTACCCGAACCATCCGGCGGTCATCTATGGCCCGCGCCGCTATAGTTGGAGCCAAGTCTACGAGCGCGCGGTCCGCCTCGCCGGTGCGCTGGCCAAGCGCGGCATCGGCAAAGGCGACACGGTCGCAATCATCGCCGCCAACACGCCGGAGCTGTTCGAGACTCATTTCGGCGTACCGATGGCCGGCGCCGTCCTCAATACGATCAACACGCGCCTCGACCCGGACACCATCGCCTATATCCTGAAGCACGGCGACGCCAAGGTCTTGATCGCCGACGGACAGTTCTCTCCCGCTGTCAAAGCCGCGCTGGACAGGCTCGACAAGCCGGATCCGCTGATCATCGACATCGTCGACGATCAGGCCGAGTTGCGTCCCGGCGAGGGGGAGCGGCTGGGCGCGCTCACCTACGAAGACCTGCTGACCGAAGGCGATCCCGAGCATGCCTGGAGCCTACCCGAGGACGAGTGGCAGGCACTGTCGCTCAACTACACCTCCGGCACCAGCGGGCGGCCCAAGGGTGTCGTCTATCATCATCGGGGCGCCTATCTGATGAGCTTCGGCACCGTGGTCGCCTGGAACCTGCCCAACCATCCGACCTATCTCTATACGGTGCCGATGTTCCATTGTAACGGCTGGTGCCACGCTTGGACCCTGGCGGCGCTGGTGGGGACCGTCGTTTGCTGCCGCTACGTCAACGCCAAGAACATCTTCGAGGCCGTGGCCGAGCACCGCATCAGCCACTTCGGGGGCGCACCGATCGTGCTCGGCATGCTGATCAACGCACCGAAGGAGGAGCGCCGATCCTTCGACCATCCTGTCAAAATCATCACCGCGGGCGCGCCGCCGCCGAGCGCGGTGCTGGAAAAGACCGAGCAACTCGGTTTCGAGGTCACGCAAGTCTATGGTCTGACCGAGACCCATGGCCACGTGGTCCATTGCGCCTGGCACCAAGAGTGGGACGACCTACCCTTCGCCGAGCGGGCGAAGATCAAGGCGCGCCAGGGCGTGCGCTTCCCGATCACCGAAGAGGTCAAGGTCATCGACACCGCCTCCGGCAAGGACGTGCCCCACGACGGCCAGTCCATGGGGGAGATCGTCATCCGCGGCAATGCGGTGATGAAAGGCTACTACAAACAGCCCGAAGCCACGCGGGACGCCTTCGCCGGCGGCCGCTTTCATACGGGCGATCTCGCGGTCGTCCATCCAAGCAGCTATATCGAGATCAAGGATCGTCTGAAGGACGTCATCATCTCGGGCGGCGAAAACATCTCCTCGATCGAGATCGAGAGCGCTCTCTACAAGCACCCGGACGTCGCCGCGGCAGCGGTCGTCGCCAAGCCCGACGAGAAGTGGGGCGAGACGCCCTGCGCCTTCGTCGAGTTGAAACCCGGGCATCAGACCACGGAGGAGGAGCTCGTCGCCTTCTGCCGCCAGCACCTGGCCGGGTTCAAGACCCCCAAGCACGTGGTCTTCGGCGACCTGCCCAAAACGGCGACGGGTAAGATCCAAAAATTCGTCCTGCGAGAGCAGGCGCAGTCCTTGTGAATGCGTAGCACGTTCTTGCGAGCCCAACCCATTCGAACCAGCGAGGAAGAGATCCCGTGACCTTCAAAGCCTTGATCGTGGACAAAAGCGAAGACGGGCCCGTCAGCCAGTCGGTCGTGGAGATCGGCGAGGACCGGCTGCCCGCAGAGGGCAACGTCACCGTCGCCATCGAGTATTCGACCCTGAATTACAAGGATGGCCTGTGCCTGACCGGCGCCGGCGGATTGGTGCGGACCTACCCGCATGTGCCCGGCATCGATTTCGCCGGCAGGGTCGAGATATCCGACGATCCGCGTTATCAGCCGGGTGACGCGGTGGTGCTCACCGGCTGGCGCGTCGGCGAGGCCTGGTGGGGCGGCTATGCCCAGAAAGCGCGGGTCAAGGCCGATTGGCTGGTGCCTTTGCCGGACGGTCTGTCGACCCAGCAGGCCATGGCGGTCGGCACCGCGGGCTTCACCGCGATGCTCGCGATCATGGCGTTGGAAGAGCACGGCCTGGCGCCCGACCAAGGTGACGTGCTGGTGACCGGTGCCGCCGGCGGCGTCGGATCGGTGGCAACCGCGATCCTGGCGAACCTCGGCTACCAGGTCGCCGGCGTAACCGGCCGGCCGGAGGCGGCCGACTATCTGACGAGCCTCGGTGCGGCCACCATCGTCGCCCGCGACGAGTTGAGCGAGCCCTCGAAACGGCCCCTCGAGTCGGAGCGTTGGGCCGGCTGCGTCGACGCGGTCGGCGGCACCATGTTGGCGCGCGTGCTGGCGCAGCTGAAGTACGGTGGCTCCGTTGCGGCCGTGGGGCTCGCCGGGGGTGCGAAGCTCGAGGCCACGGTCATCCCCTTCCTGCTGCGGGGGGTCAATCTTCTGGGCATCGATTCGGTGATGCGGCCTTACGACAACCGCGTGACCGCTTGGCGGCGGATCGCCAGCGATCTACCCATGGGCAAGCTCGAGGCCATGGTCCAGCCGGCGACGCTCGCCGACCTGCCCGATCTGGGCGCCGCCATCCTCAAAGGCCAGGTCAAGGGACGTGTCGTGGTCGACGTCAACGCCTGACCTAGATCATGGTCGTGCACCTCTCCTAAAAGCAAACTGCGACCTCGGTCTAACGCCACCCTCGACGAACTCCAGTGGCGAGGGGAGGCTAAACGCGGTCAAGCTTGGGAAGGGGAGAGCGGCATGTTCAGGCGAGACGTAAGATGGGGACTCTTGGTCGTTGCGGGAATGGGTATGGCCGTGAGCCTTGTCCTCACTGGCGCGGCGAGCGCAGCGGAGATGGAATCCTCCCTGGCCCGCGGCGGCAAGCTTTATGACAAGTGGTACGCGGTCATCAAAGCCGACAAGCCCACTGAAACACACCCACTTTATCCGGCCGAGGGGAAATACGCCGAAAAGCCGGCCTCCAACTGGCGTTGCAAGGAGTGCCACGGCTGGGACTACATGGGCAAGGACGGAGCCTACGCGTCAGGCAAGCACGCAAGCGGCATCAAGGGCATCAACGGCATGAAAGGGGCCGACCCGAACGATGTGGTCGCTCTGCTCAAGGCCGAGGAGCACGGCTTCGCCGGAAAGCTCAACGACGGGGATATGATGGATCTGGCCAATTTCATCAGTCAGGGCCAAATCGACATGGACCCCTACATCGACCGGGCCTCGAAAGCACCCAAGGGCGATGCTGCCAAGGGGGCCGCCTACTACAATACCATCTGCGCCGGCTGCCATGGCATGGACGGCAAGCTGCCCAAGGAGATGAAGCCCTTCGGCGCGCAGATGGGAAATCCTTGGGAGGTCATGCACAAGATCCTGAACGGCCAGCCGGCTGAGGCCATGCCGGCCCTGCGCGCGCTCGACCGCCAGATCGTGGCCGACATCATGGCCCACATGACAACCCTGCCCAAGGAGTAGCAACCCATCGTAAGGGCGGTGCGCCGGACGACATGCGGCTGGGTCGGGGCGGCGCCTTCGCCTGTCGCGGATCCTGGCCCATGACCTTGTTCAAGCGACTATGGGGCTGGTTCCTCCGGCCGAGCCGGAAGATCGGCGCGGGCATCATCTTTGTCGCCGGCGGCCTGGCCGGCATTGTCTTCTGGGGCGGTTTCAACACCTACGTCGAGTACACCAATACCCTTGAGTTCTGCGTCTCCTGCCACGAGATGCGCGACTTCGTCTATGAAGAGTATAAGCAATCCACGCACTTCATGAATGCATCGGGGGTTGGAGCGATCTGTTCCGACTGCCACGTGCCCAAGGATTGGACGGCGAAGATGGTGCGCAAGGTTCAAGCCACGAACGAGCTGTTCCACAAGGTCCTAGGCACGATCTCGACGAAGGAGAAGTTCGAGGCCAAGCGGCTAGAGCTCGCCGAGCACGTTTGGCAGACCATGATGGCGAACGACTCCCGCGAATGCCGAAACTGCCACAGCTACGAGTCCATGGATTTCCACAAACAAGGACGACGCGCGCAGGAGAAGATGCAAGAAGGCCTGAAACAGGGAAAGACCTGCATCGAATGCCACAAGGGGGTCGCCCACAAATTGCCCGCCGATTACGATGACGATGACTGAACAGGTTTGCCGCCGTAGACCCGCGACAGCCTAAAATTCGCCCAGACCCAGAAGGCGGGCCTGAAGCTCTTCGATGATCCTGGCCGTGCCATTCGCATTGAAATGGCAATCGTCGAACCTGTACCTCGCTCCCAGGAGGTCGGTATTCGGACCCAAGACCGCGCGCGCGTGCCGCTCCGTCACGGTCTTTTGGGCGGCGATGATTTGTGGCGACCCGTCGGGCGTACGCCGGCACACCGTCGCCTGAAAAACGATCCAAGTCGGCTCGTCGCCGGGATCGAACGATCGGTCGACCCGCTCGATCAAAGACAGGAGCATCGACGTGTAATCCTCCGGTGGTGTTTCGATCAACGCATCGGTCTCTCCTTGATGCCAGAGGACGAACTTCGGCATCAGACCCGCCGTGATGGCTTGCTCGATCTGTCGCTCGGCGCGCTCGAGATAGCCGCTTTCCGGATCCAGCCAATCGCCGACGCCCGAGCCTTCGACCGCACTGGTGATGAACACAACGCCGCGCCCCGTCGCGTCGCTGAAGCTTTGCGAGAACTCCGTCCAGAGAGATCCGCGAAACCCCGTCGATCCGATCATGGGGTCCTCCACCAAATAACATTTGCCGTCGTAGAACTGGTAGGCGGCAGCGGTGGGGTCGAGGTCGCCGAAGGATGAGAGGGAATTGGCCGCGTTGGACTGCCCTAACGCCACGAAGGTAATCGGGCCCTCGCTGGGACATGCGGTCTCACGGCGATCCGCCGTGCTTGTGAGAAATCGCTCCGCCGGCCGGTACCAGTTTTTCTCCGGATCCTGAGGCAGAAGCTCCAATACATAGGATTTCGCTTCCTGCAAAACCGAAAAGGGAAATATCTGATAGTACCCCGATGCAATCCCCCAAGAAAAACCAACCAAAAAACAAACCAATAGAGCTGAAATAATTTTGTACATGGTCTATCTAAGGTCCATATAATAATGTATCGAATTCAATGTATATATTATCGTCAATGAGAACAAAATAATTTTTAAAGAGGAGACCATGCGTCGAGTTCTGATCACCGCGGCCATCGTATTGGGCGCGCCTTGGGCATTGCTCTTCGCCACACTTTTGCTTCTCTCACTGGGCGGTGACGTCGTGACCTTGGCCAAGATGGTGGTGCGCGAGGGCGACAAGAAGGAGCGGCACACGCTTCCGGCCTATGATGACGTGCAGCTCGCCAAGCAGATCTTCAGCGATGCCAAGAAAACGGTGGAGCTCTATGCGCCCTTCGTCGGCTGGCAACGCGACGCCCTGACCAGCCGGACCGTCAACATCGATGCCAACGGCTTGCGTCAACACCGACTGGGCCGGAACAACTTGCCGAATAGCACGACCGTCGGGTTCTTCGGCGGCTCCCTGGTTTGGAGCACCGGCGCCGAGGATGACGGCACCGTCCCCGCCCTCTTCGACCAGATGACCGACCGCTTCGAGGTGATCAACTACGGCCAGGGCGGTTGGACCAGCCGTCAGAGCTTGGCCCTTCTAATCAATTTGATCCGCGAGGATAGGATGCCCGATGTCGTGGTGTTCTATGGCGGTGCCGCAAACACCGTCGATGTCGCCTGCAACCTGTCCTATGGTCTAGGTCTTAGCAACCACCGACGGGTTCCCCCCTTCGACCGTTTGGTCGCTGACGCGGCGAACTTGAGCTATCTCTACCGCAACTTTTGGGCACCTTTCGGCGATACGCTCCGGCGGGTTCTGGGGCGGGACAAACCTGAGCCGGAGCGCGTGTGCCACGAAGACCCACGCCGCGTGGCTGTTATCGCCGAGGCGTTGATGCGCGATTGGGAGATGGCCAAGCTGTTGACGGAGCAGCACGGTGGTCGCTTTTTCACCTTCCTGCCGCCGGTGGCGGGGGTGGGCGCGCCACGCCTCGATCACTTGACCCTGGACCAAGAACGTCTCGCACAGTTCGCGCCGGTCTACCGGGAGATCCGCCGGCTGATGGCGGCGCGTGCGGCGAGCTGGGGCTGGGACCTCACTGACGCCTTCGATGGCGACGCCTATATTTACGTGGACTACGCCCACGTCACGTCGACCGGAAATACACTCATCGCTCAGCGCATGCGTCAAGTCATCGAATCGGCCGTGCCGACGCGCTAGAGCCTTACCAGAGATCGACCTCGATCCCGTCGAGCGAGACCTGCGCCGGGCCCCGCCGCAGGGTGATCACCGCCACCTCCCCCGGGCAGAATGTTCTGAAAGGAAGGATGCACGCGCCGATGCCCCGGCTGGGGTAGCCCAGCATATCGCCGTGACGCCATACGCCGCTGGCCAGGTCTCGATGGCGTTTGAGACCGGTGGCGAAAGGTCGCTGGCCGGGAAGGCAGATCTGCCCGCCGTGGGTGTGTCCGGTGAGGTAAAGGCGGTGCCGGGCGGCGGCCTCGCCAGCGATCTCCGGCGAGTGAACGAGGGCGACGCAAAAGCCATCCGGCGCGGCCGCCAGTGCTCGCGGCGCCGCATCGGTATAAAAGCGATGGACATCGTCCAGTCCCGTGACATGCAGCCGATCCGCACCACGGGCGAACGACACCGTTTCGTTGATCAGCACGCGAATGCCGACGCCCTCCATGGGGTCGACCATCTCCGCGCTGTCGTGGTTGCCAAGGATACCCATAACGCCGTCGCGGGCGCGGACCTCCGAGACGATATGAGCGAGGCGATCCATGATCGGCGCCAACGGCGCATGGATGTTGTCGCGAATGTCTCCGGTGATCACACAGAGGTCGGCCTCGACCTTCGCCACGTGATCGGCCGCCGCAGCGGCCGTGCCGTCGATATTGTCCAGGTGAAGATCGGTCAAGTGCAGAACCCGGTAACCGTCAAATCCGGACGGTAGATCGGGATAACTAAGCGTCAACTCGCTCAAGGCAAGTCTCAACGCCCGCCTGGCCCCGACTTTCAGCGGATAGGTCAGCCGCAGCGCGTCGTGTAGAACCCGTGCCGTCCTGTAAAGATGGCCCCGCACGTGCCCCCGCCAAGGCTTGCCCGACGGGCGGGCTTCCATATCCCGCCTTTGTTCATGCCATTGGCGTCGCCGTGATTGCGGCTCGGTAATGTGGTCCGTTCGAACTTGCATGGCGTCTCGTTGACTAGAAGTGGGGATTGAGGCCGCGCGCGCAAGCGCCGGCGGCGACGATCAGCGCGGCAATCCGACCCAACGCGCCCGGAATTCGTGGCTCAAGGCGCCTCATAAGGGACGCGGAAGAAGATCGAATAGAAAACCGGCACGACGATCATCGTCAGGACCGTGGCAATCATCAGACCGAAGATGATGGTCACCGCCATGGCGACGAAAAAGGCATCGAAAATCAGAGGGATCATGCCCAACGCCGTCGTCAGTGCCGCCATCGACACGGGCCGCAGACGGCTGACGCCCGCATCGACGATGGCCTTGAAGACACCATGGCCCTCACGTTTTTGGATCTCGATCTCATCGATCAACACGATGGCGTTCTTGATCAGCATCCCGCTCAGGCTCATGAAGCCGAGCAGCGCCATGAAGCCGAAGGGTTGCTTGGTCAACAAAAGGCCGCCAGTGACGCCGATGAGGCCAAGCGGCACCGTCAGCCATATGACCAATGGTTGGCGCAGGGCATTGAACAAGGCGATGACGATCAGGACCATGCCGAGAAAGAAGAAGGGCAAGCTTGCCGCTATGCCGGCTTGGGCCCGTTGCGAATCCCGGAACTCACCCCACCATTCGAGCTCGTAGTCGGGGCCGAGTTCGATCGCTTCCACCTTGGGGCGAATCCGTCCCAGAAGGACACTCGCCGGCCCGCTCACCGGGTCGGCGTGCACGGTGATCGTGGTCTTACGGTTCAAGCGTTGGATGATGTCATCGGCAAAGGTGGTCTCGAACGACGAAACCACCTGCCTGAGCGGAATGTGCTGGTTCGCGGCGGGGCTCCAGATTTGGAGGTTGTTGATGCTGGCGACGTTTTCCCGCTCACTTTCCGGTGCGCGCATGACGATCGGCAGCAGCTCGTCTCTCTCCCGATAGACACCGACGTCCACACCTTGGAACCCGGACTTGGCGGTAAGCGCGATATCCGGTGTCGTAAGGGCGGCGTTGTTCGCCTCTTGCTCGGCAACCACCATGCGCACCGACTTGACGCGCTCTCGCCAATCCGTGCGGACCGCCTTGGCCCCGCCGTCCTCGTGCAGAATGGTCATGGTCTCTTCGGCAATGCCGCGCAGCTCGGCAGCGTCGGGGCCGCTGAACCGGATTTGGATCTTGCCGCCGGAGCCTGGCCCGAGGATGAACTTCCGCCCATAGACCTCGGTGTCGGGAAACGCTTCGGCGATGCCTTCCTCGACCTGAGGAACCATCTCGGCAATGGTCCGGTAGTCCTCCACGTCGACGAGGAATTGCACGTAAGCGCTGTTCACCTTCTCCGGCGCATAGGTCAGAAGGAAGCGCAAGCCTCCAGCCCCGACCAACGACGTAACATGCGTTACACCCTCGAGACCGAGGAGATAATCTTCCACCTCAGCCGTGGTTTCGGTGGTCTTATCGATGTGTGTCCCTTGGGGCAGCCACACATCGACCATGAACTGTGGCCGGGTCGAATCGGGAAAGAAGCTCTTGTCGATGAATTGGAACCCCCAGAGCGACCCCCCGAATATGCCAAGCACCACCGCCACAGTAACCCAGCGAAATCGAATGCTAGCGAGCAAAGCACCGCGGTATATCCGAAAAAGGATGCCGCCATAGGGGTCTCTCTCTGGTGCGTTCTCGGCCCCCTCCGCGGGCGCCTTAGGGGCTTTGAGAAACATCACCCCGAGCAACGGCGTCA
This sequence comes from Kiloniellaceae bacterium, assembly GCA_041552375.1. Taxonomy (GTDB): domain Bacteria; phylum Pseudomonadota; class Alphaproteobacteria; order Kiloniellales; family Kiloniellaceae; genus JAJFGK01. The sequence continues at coordinate 18,858 of JBFELD010000001.1, forward strand.
CCGTCATCGCCGTCACCCAGCTGAGGCTGAGTGAGATCAGCACCACCTTGAACAGGGACTGACAGAACTCTCCGGTCGAATCATCGGAAAGTCCGATCGCCCCGAAAGCCATGATGGCCACGGCGGTGGCGCCAAGCAGCGGCAAGGCCGTCTGACCCACGACATCCATTGCCGCCTGCTTGGGCTCCTGCCCCTTTTGAATTCGGACCAGCATGCCGTCGACGACCACGATGGCGTTATCCACCAACATGCCAAGGGCGATGATCAAGGCGCCGAGGGATATTCTCTCCAGCGCGACCTCCCACGGCCCCATGAAGATGAAGGTGCCGCTGATCGTCAGCGCGAGCACGAAACCGATCAAAAGGCCGCTGCGCACACCCATGAAGACCAACAGCACAACGACGACGATGGCGACCGCCTGGAGCAGACTTATGAGGAAACCGTCGATGGCGACGGTGACCGCCTCGGACTGCAAGGAGACGATACCTACCTCGATCCCCAGCGGGATCCTCGGGAGCAGCTCGCGCATGCGTGCGTCGACCGCCTCGCCCATGACCACCACGTTGCCGCCCGCGACGGTGGAGATACCAAGGCCGATGGCCGTATGGCCGTCATAGCGCAGCACGCGGTTTGGCGGATCCACGTAGCCGCGCCGCACATCGGCCACATCGCGCAGAAAAATTTCGGAATCGGAGGCGCCGCCGCTCAGCAGAAGATCTTCGATCTCCTCGACCGAGGTGAAGGTACCGGTGGCATCGACGGCGATGAACTCGGGCCCGACTTCGACACGACCCGGGTCGGACACGATATTCTTCTCTCGCAGCCGATCGATGATGACCCCGGGATGTATTCCGAGCTGGGACATTCGGTCCCGGTTCGGCTCCACATAGACGGCTTCGTCAAGCTCGCCCCACAGCTCGATCTTCGCCACGTCCTTGACCAACAAGAGCTCGCGCCGAAGGAGCTTAGCGACCTCCTTCAGCTCGGCGTAGCTGTATTCGTCGCCGTAAAGGGCGATGAATACGCCCCAGACGTCGCCGTAGTCGTCATTGACGATGGACGGGCCGGCACCCGGCGGCAGGGTCTGCTGGATGTCGCCCACCTTGCGGCGCAGCTCGTCCCAGACCTGGGGAAGATCTTCCTTGCGGTACTTGTCCTTGATGCGGACCGTGACCGTGGACAATCCCCGATCCGACTTGGACTCCACTTCCTTGAGTTGCCCCAACTGCTGGACCGCGGTTTCGATCTTGTCGCTGATCTCCTGCTCGACCTGCGCGGCCGTCGCGCCGGGATAGGGGGTGATGACGAGCGCTTCCTTGATCGTGAACTCCGGGTCTTCCAGCCGGGCCAGTCCCTGAAACGCCATAACCCCGCCGACCAGCAGCAGCACCGTCAAGACCAGCGTGGTCGTCTTGTTTCGAATCGACGCCTCGGCGATATTCATCGGCGGCAGGTCCTTACCCGGGTCGCATCATTGATCATATGCGCGGACCTTCATCCCCTCGCGAAGCTGCGTCACGCCGGAGACCGCCACGATATCTCCCTCGGAAACCCCACTTTTGATCATGACCCGATCACCGAACAGCTCACCCAGTTCCACTGGTGTGCGGGCCACCGCCATGCTGTCGGGGTCCACCGTCCAGACAAAAGCCTCTTCGTTTTCACCGCCTTGAGCCGCGCTCACCGGCACTGACCAAGCCCGTTCCGGGCTCACCACCGCCTGCACCCGCGCCGTCATGCCCGGCAGGATCGTCACGTCACCGGGATTCTCGAAATCAAGCTTGATCGCGAAAGTTCGTGTCACCGGATCGGCGGTCGTCGCGAACTCCTTGATTTTGGCCGGGAAGGCACGGTCGGGGATCGCGCTGACGATGACTTTCGGCTGCGAGCCTTCGGTCCGTTCCCCGGCCGAACGTGCCGAGCTACCCATGGTCATATCGCGCTCGGGGACGTGGATCTCGATCTCCAAAGTCGAGGTATCCTGCAAGATCAAGATCGGCTCCTTGGCTTCCACATTGGCGAAATCGTCGACGAGCTTGCGCGCCATGCGTCCCGAGAAAGGTGCGCGCAGGCCAGAGTCTCCCACGCCTTTCTGGGCGATCTCCAGATTGGCCTTGGCAACCTCATAGGCACGCAGATCACCGTCGATCTGCTTTTGCGAAATGGCGCCCGAGTCCTCTTTCTGGATGGAGAGACTGCGGTCGTAGTCGGCCTTGGCCTTGTCGACGTTGGCCTGTTGCGCCTTCAGCTCCGCTTCGTAGTCGCGCGGATCCAGTCGCGCCAAGAGCTCCCCCTGCACGATCTCGTCGCCTTCGAAGACGAAGAATTCGATGATCTGGCCCGGTACCTCGAAGGCGACCTCGGCGTTCTGGAAAGCGCGGATCGTGCCCGGGTAGTCGCGCACCGCGGCCTCATCGAGCGATCCGATCGTCTGCATCTTGACCGGCCGAATGACCTCTTCAACCTGCGGCGGCGGCTCCTCACAGCCAACCAGGAAAAGCGAGATAAAGGCCGAAACCAACAATGTCAGAGTTCGCATGATCAGTGTCCTGAAACACGGGGATCTAAATCGAAAGTTGTTATTTTAGGGCTTCAAGCCAAGTAAACTTTGTAGAGAAAGAAATCCTCCAAGGCCACCTTGTTTTGGTCTTGGATGTCATTTGCTCGAGAAAAAATCAATCGAAGGTAGTTGTCCTCCGCACCCCGATTGGGCGAGCCGCTTGCGGATCGGGGCGCGACGGGTAAGGTTGCCTGCCTCTTGGGACCGGGAACCGGTCGGCGGACGAAACGACGGCGAGACGTGATGACCTACGATCGACTGAAGCGGCGCTTGAACGACGGCGGGGTCGTCGTTCTGGACGGTGCCACCGGCACGGAGCTGCAACGGCGGGGCGTGGCGATGGATCCCGCCGCCTGGTGCGGCCCGGCTAGCCTTCACAACGAAAGGCTTCTGAGCGAGATCCACGCCGACTACATCGCCGCGGGGGCCGAGGTCATCACCGCGAACACCTTCGCGTCCTCGCGCCTCATGCTCTCTCCCGCCGGTTTCGGCGACCAGGTCGAAGAGATCAATCGGCGCGCCGTCGAAGCGGCTTTGCGCGCCCGCGACGCGGCGGCCGACGCCGATGAGGTGATCGTCGCCGGCTCGATCTCGCATATGGTGCCGGTGGCGCGGGGCACAGCCGTGGTCGACCCCGGTACAGTGCCCGATGAGGCCGCGATGGCGGCCGCGTTCCACGAGCTGGCACAGATACTCGCGAACGCCGGCTGTGAGCTGATCATCATGGAGATGATGTACCATCCGGGACGAATTCGCCTCGCGCTCGAGGCCGCGCAGTCCACAGGTCTTCCCATCTGGTTCGGGATCAGCGTCCGGCACGGCGCGGATGGGCGCGTTGTCAGCTTCCATCAGGCCGAAGACCTATCGCTCGATGAGGTGACCCGCCTTCTACCCGCGGCGGGCGTCGATGCCGCCGGCATCATGCACAGCGGCGCCGATCTGGTTACGGAAGCACTCACGTCCGTGCGGCGCCATTTCGATGGTCCGCTCATGGCCTACCCGGACTCCGGATACTTCGAGATGCCCGATTGGCGTTTCGTCGACATCATCTCGCCGGATCGTTTCGAGACCTTCTGCCGTGACTGGATCTCCGGTGGCGTACAGATCATCGGCGGTTGCTGCGGCCTCACGGTGGAGCACGTGAAGGCCAGCGTGCGGGCGCGCGACGCGCTGGCCTAGAGCATCGGTCCATAGTGGATTCTATGAACATAGATGAAATTGTCACCGCAGGCCTTTGTATTGGCTGCGGACTTTGCCGGAGCATCGCCGGCGCCGAGACGATCGACATGGTCACGACGCCGGAAGGACGCGAGCGGCCCGTCGCTCTGAAGCGACTGTCGCCGGAGATACTGGCCAACCTCAACCAAGTCTGTCCGGGAACACGGATCGAGGGCGCTCGCGCCGAGACCCTGCCGGACGATGCACGGACGGATCTCGTCTGGGGGCCGGCCATACCCAGGCTCATGGCCATCGCTTATGCCGGCGACCCCGAGGTTCGGTTCCGCGGTGCCGCCGGCGGTGTGCTCACGGCGCTGGGCCAGCATCTGCTGCGGAGCGGTGAGGTCGAATTAGTGTTGCACGTGCGCAGCGCGCCGGACGCTCCCATGCGCTCGCTCGCCACCGTCAGCGAGACACCGGATGCCGTGCTCGAGGCGGCGGCGTCGCGCTACGGTCCCGCCGCCGTGCTCGAGGACCTGAACGCCGTTCTCGCGCGCGGCCGCCCGCTGGCCGTCATCGCCAAACCTTGCGATATCGGTGCCGTGAGAAACCTGGCCCGTATCGACCGAAAGGCAGCGGAGCTCGTGCGCTATTGTCTGACACTCGCCTGTGGCGGCGCGTCGGACCTGAGGAAGTCCCAGGACGTGTTGGATCGCCTCGGATTCGAGGAAAAAGAGCTGAGCTTGTTCCGCTATCGCGGCCACGGCAATCCCGGGCCGACCCGGATCGAGGCCGAGGACGGCCGTGCTGTCGAGGTCACCTACGAGGATATGTGGGGAGATGAGGCCGGCTGGCGTATCCAACCCCGCTGCAAGATCTGCCCCGATGCCATTGGCGAGGCCGCCGACGTGGTCTCCGCCGATTGCTGGCCGGGTGGGGCGCCCGTGGCCGAGGACGATGGCTTCAACGCGGTCATGGTGCGCACCGAAGCCGGCGCGCGGCTCTTCGAGGCCGCGGTGGCCGAGGGTGCGATAGTCCTCGACCGGCCCATCGGTTTTCGGGACATGGATAACTTCCAGCCCCATCAGGTGCGCAAGAAGCACGCTGTCTGGGCCCGCCTCGAAGGCATGGTCGCCGCCGGGATGCCGATACCGCAGGTCGAACGCCTGCGCATCGCCGACTTGGCGGCCACCAATGACCAAGAACTCAATGATCGCGAACGGCGCGGTGCGGAGGAGCGGGCCCGCGTCGGCAGACTAGGTGAGCCCCCGGCGCGCCGCGACGGCAGAATGGATCCTGCTGTCTAGAGACCGAGGGCGAGCTTGCGCGCCTCATAGATCGCCATGTGCGCCGTGCGCGAGGCAACGGCATCGCCGATGGTGTGCACCTCGATTTCCGCGTCCCGCAGGTCATCGAACAGGCCGGTATCCGAGGTGTTGGTGCAGGCAAGCACGAGCGAGTCGAAGTCGCGCTCCTCACGCTCGCCCGTATAGAGATTGACCAGGGTCGCCGTGTTGCCTTGCCAAGACTCCAGCGCCGTCGCCAGGACCACCTCGACGCCGAAGGTCATGAAGCGTTCGCGCGTCGTATCGCCGGTGAGGCTCAAGTCGAGCTTGGCGGCCGCCTTTTCCGAGGGCGTCACGACGGTCACGAAGTGGCGCTGCTGAGCGAGGTGCAAGGCCGTGCCAGTAGCCGGCCACCAGCCGTCGATATCATCAAGCAAAAGGACATTGGTGCCCGGTACGACGCTGCCGTCCAGGACGTCGTGAACGGTGCAGACATTGTCCTGTTCGACACCGGGCAACGCGTCAAGATGAGGGAAGACGCGCTGAAAGCCCGTTCGCGTCGGCTTGGAGCCGGTGCAGACGACCACGGCATCTGCGCCTGACCGCGCGACATCCTCAGCCGTCACCGTACGGCGCAGATCGACCTTGACCTGAAGCTTTTCGAGCTGGCGCTGATACCAGGTGAGAAGCCCGCCGATCTCACCCCGCTCGGGCTGTCCCGCGGCCAGGCGGAACTGCCCGCCCAGCTCGCCGCTCGCTTCGACGAGGCGCACCCGATGCCCGCGCTCCGCGGCGATCCGCGCGGTCTCGAGGCCGGCGGGCCCGCCGCCCACGACCAGTACGTCGCGCGGGCTGTCGGCCGGCGCTGGAATGTCGCCGCCCCACTCGCTCTCGCGCGCCACCGACGGATTGACCAGACAACTCGCCCAGTAATCGCGCAGCCGTCGGCCGATGCAGAGCTGATTACACGAGATACACGGGCGGATGTCCTCGTCTCTACCTTCACGGGCCTTCGCCACCCAGTGCGGATCGGCGATCTGCCCACGCACGATGCTGACCAGGTCGGACTGCCCGGCGGCCAGGATTTCCTCGCCGTTCTGCGGCGTCTTGATGCGGGACTCGGCGGTGACCAAGGCGTGTTTGAGAGCACCCTTGTAGGCCTGCGCATCGGAGGCGCCGAGCTTCATGCCGAACTGGAAGCTAGGGACGATCTTCGAGAAATCGTGCAGATAGCTCCCCGTCCCGCAGGAGATGTAGTCGATGAGGCCGCGCTCGTCGAGGTAGCTGGCGATCTCCAGTTTGTCCTCGATCGTCAGCCCGCCGGGCACCGGCTCGGCACCGGACACGGTCATACCGATGATGAAGTCCTCTCCCGCCATCTTGCGAATGCCGCTCAACACCTCCACGGCGAAACGCACCCGGTTTTCGAGGCTTCCGCCCCACTTGTCCGTGCGCTTGTTGGTGATCGGCGACCAGAACTGATCGGTCAGGCAATTGTAAGCGGCATAGAACTCGATGCCATCGAACCCCGCATCCTTGTCGCGCCGTGCGGCGGCGATGAAGGCTTCGATCAGCTCCTCGATTTCCGCCTCGCTCATCGCGTGGCTGCCCCAGGGGTCGTGCATGCCCGGCACGCCCGAAGGCGACCAGTAGGGCTCCCACGAGTTGTCCTGATCGCCATGTCCGCCGACGTGATAGATCTGGTGGATCATGGTCGTGCCGTGCAGGTGGCACTCGTCGGTGATCCGCCGGAAGTGCGGGATCACCTCGTCGCTCTCGGCGAGGAAATTGCCGCGAATGAGAACGCCCGTGCGGTGGGCCGGCGACGGCTCGACGACGATCATCGCCGCCCCGCCCCGGGCCCGTTCCCGGTAATAGCCGAAGTGGCGGTCACCCGGCAGGCCCTCGTGGCTCATGTTGACGGTGTGGGGGCCGAAGACGACGCGGCTGGAGAGCTCGCGGTGACGAAGCTTGATCGGCGAAAGGAGGTTTGGGAATTGCTCGCTCATGACATGCGTCCGCTTTCAGCCTGCCCGGATTGCGACCCCCACCCTAGACCAAAATCCGTCGCTGATAACAGCCGAATGTGACACCACCGGATCCTGACCGGAACCGGAAAGGAATCGAGGTGGCCGCCACACCTGTTCATTAGCAATCAAAGGTCGGCATCGGCGACAGGCTTATCGCTCAAACGCTCGATCGGCAACTGGGCAACCCCTTCGCGGCGGGTCGCGACCGCATTCGGGATGACCGGATGGACCCATCGGCCCCTCGGGGTCGGGATATGATAACGAACGCGTCACTCGGCCGCCGGGCTCCTGTCGGAGTCCAGCGCCCCGGACAGATAAGAGATGAACCGAGAGAAGAGCTCGGACTGCGACGAGATATGTAGCTTACCATAAATGTTCTTGCGGTGGATCTTGACGGTCCCAGTGCTGATCCGGAAGTGCTGACCGATCGATTCCGATGAGTGGCCACGCAAGACCATACGCACGACATCGCGTTCCCGCCGGGTCAAGACGCCCTCACCGAACCTCTCGAACGCGCTGGTCACCTGGGTACCCAAGGCCGAAAACGCCGTCGCTTTCTCTATGGCATCATTCCGCTGGCGCCCAAGATGGCGCCAATGACGCATCGAGGATGCGTGGACGATAGGCTCTACCCGAAGAAGCTTGCTGATGTCGCGATCGCTGAAAGGCGCACTGCTACCGGCCCGCATGAGCGATGTGACCAGCCTCATCTCGTTCGGAAGGGCGATCACGAAGCCGATTTCTTCAGCCAATCCCGTCCGACGATAATAGGAGCGATAGTACTCCGAATGATAGAACCGATCCGGCGCGATCTCGCGCAGACGATAGAGACCCGGCTCTATCCCTTCCGCACACATCTGATAGAAGGGGTCGAGGAGATAGGGGCCTTCCTGGTAGTCGGTCACGAAGACGACGCGCTGGCGCGGCGTGAAGGTATCGTAAACGCAAATCGGGCGCTCGGACCCACGATAGGCGAAGATGACCGAGTAATCGAAGGCGACGACGCACGCCAACGTCTTCACGAGAGCGGCGGCAAATCGCGGCGTATCCTCGGCAGTGACGAGTTGTGCGATCTGCGCGTGCCATTCGCGGGAATCGAGCTTTTGAAGTCCTTTGGAGCGCTTAGCCATCGATGGCGGATATATCCCCTCACACGGTCGAATTTCCATTTATATACCGTGGGGGATATATACAGTCACCCGCCAATGAGGGATTCTGCGATCCAAGAGCATAGGTGACGGGAGCGGCCATCCATCACGTTTCGGCATCCGCGCGCCAATGGGGGATGGAGAACAAGCCTAAATCAAATACACTGTTGAGCGTGAACACACCAGATATCCAATTCGAAGGCGTCACAAAGCGATTCGGCCAAGTCGTCGCAGTGGATGACGTCACTTTGTCGGTCGACAAGGGCGCGTTTTTCTCTTTCCTTGGCCCCTCTGGTTGCGGCAAGACGACCTCGCTGCGCCTGATCGCAGGCTTCGAGCAGCCGAGTGCGGGCGACGTGCTCATAGGCGGCAAATCAATGGTCGGCGTGCCGCCTTACAAGCGCCCGGTCAACATGGTCTTCCAGCACTATGCGCTGTTCCCCCACTTTACCGTCGGTGACAATATCGCCTATGGCTTGCGTCAACGTAAGCCTCAACCCGCGAAGACCGAGATCGATAAGCAGGTGTTGGAGATGCTCGACCTGGTGCGCCTGTCGGGTTACGAGCAGCGCCGGACCTGGGAACTTTCCGGAGGACAGCAACAAAGAGTGGCTCTCGCCCGAGCGCTCATCAACCACCCGACGGTCCTTTTGTTGGATGAACCGCTGGCCGCGCTCGACCGAAAGCTACGTCGGGAAATGCAGATCGAGTTGCAAACCCTTCAACGTGAGGTCGGCATCACCTTTGTCCTGGTCACCCACGACCAGGAGGAAGCGCTGTCGATGAGCGACACCATCTGCATCATGCACGACGGACGCATCATACAGACCGGCGGGCCCTCTGAGCTCTATGACGAGCCAATCAACCGTTATGTTGCTGATTTCGTGGGAAAATCGAACTTTTTCGAAGGCCATGTCGCGGAAGCCGACAGTAAGGGCGCCAGGATCCGCACACCTGATGGCCGGGTCATCGCCGGGCGCAACCCCAAGGGTGGCTCAGTCCTGAAAGGTGATACGCCGGCTGCCCTTGCGGTACGCCCCGAGCTCATCTTCATATCATCGCCGGGCAACAGCACGCCGTTCGACGCCGACGTCGAAGCGACGGCGAGGATCAAGAACCGCATTTTCCTTGGCGAGCAGACCGAATACCTGGTCGAA
>JBFELD010000002.1:0-27730 GCA_041552375.1 Kiloniellaceae bacterium
CTGAAGCACCGCGCAGCCTCTCCCCGGGACGGGTCCGACGAGTTTTCCACAAGTCACGACTCGACAAAGCGGGTTTCACAGGATATTGTGGAATTGCGCGCACCAACCACGATATATTGCGGTCAAAGCGCAATCTGGAATTGAATTACAGATCATGGAGGGGGTGCTTGATGAGTTGGACTGATGAACGCGTGGCGGAGTTGAAGCGTCTTTGGGAAACCGGGAAGAGCGCATCGGAAATAGGTAAGATTCTGGGGGTTTCGAAAAACTCGGTGGTTGGAAAAGCACACCGTTTGAAGTTGAAATCCCGCCCTTCGCCGATCCGTCGGACTCCCTTCGTCAAGCCCAAGGCTGCTCCTCGTAAGGAGCCCCCGAAACCACAACCCCAGGTGATACACGAGCCTGCGCCGCTCCCCGCGCCCAGGCCGATCGCGGGCGTGAAGGGGCCGAAATGCTTGTGGCCGATCGGTGATCCGGGTGACACTGACTTCCACTTCTGCGAGGCCCCCGCGGTTGCCGGCAAACCTTATTGCCCTCAGCACTGCGCGCGCGCCTACATCACCAAAACGAGGGGCGAGACCCGGGCGGCCTGAGCTAAGCGGCTTTACGGGGTGCGAGACCTTCCTCTTCCTCAAGCCCCAGCATGAGGTTCAGATTCTGGACGGCCGCGCCCGAAGCGCCCTTGCCCAGATTGTCGAGTTGCCCAACGAGCAGCGCCCGCTGGCCGTCGACGCTGGCGAAGACGTGAAGATGCAGGTCGTTGGACCCGTTCAGGCTCTCCGGTTCGAGGCGCGTCATCGAGGCATCGTCGTCCGCCGGCATGACCTGAACGAAACGCGCGCCCGCGTAGTGGGCCTGCAATGCGGCTCTGATGTCGTCCGCCCGAGGCTTTCCGGGAAGAGCATGAAGCTGCAAGGGCATCGAAACCAACATGCCCTGGGCGAAATGCCCGACGGAGGGCACGAAGACCGGCGGTGCTTGTAAACCGGAATGGTGCCGTAACTCCGGCAGGTGCTTGTGGTTAAGATCGAGCCCGTAAATCCAAAACGGGCTTTGCGTGTATTGGGCAGCGGTGGGGTCCTCGAAGCTCTCGATGAGGGAGCGGCCGCCGCCGGAATAGCCCGAGATGGCGTTCACCGTCGTTGGAAAATCGGCGGGCAGAATCCGCGCCTCGATCAAGGGCCGAAGCAGTGCGATCGCGGCGGTCGCGTAACATCCGGGGTTGGCGACCCGCTTGGCCGCGGCGATCCGTTCGGCCTGTCCTCGCGTCATTTCCGGGAACCCATAGACCCAATCGGGCGCCACGCGGTGTGCGGTCGACGCGTCGATCACGCGAACATCGGGCACTTCGATCAGTGACACCGCCTCACGTGCCGCCGCGTCCGGTAGGCAGAGAATGGCCAGGTCGACCGAATTGAGCATGTCGCGCCGGGCCTCGGGATCCTTGCGCCGGGCCACTGGCAGGCTCAAGACCTCGACCGCCGAGTGTCCGGACAAACGATCCCGGATTTGCAGGCCGGTGGTGCCGGCTGCGCCGTCGATGAAGAGTCGCCAAGCCATGGTCGAGCAATCTCCCGCCCCAATAGTGGGTCACACCCTAACCCTTTGCCACGGCGGAATAAACCAACTTGTTGTTCTACCGGTCGCGGCCCGGAAATTGGCTTGAGAAAAATTTCTTTGAAACCCAGTAGACGCTCACCCGTAGATCGGGTATATTTTATGACAATTTTGTAACAATAATCGCGAAGCTCATGCTTGCCTTCGCGGAATTTGGGATAGGGCAGAAGTGTTACAGGCGATGGATGTTCGGGGGGATCCTTTTCTGGAGACCCCAGAGTTCCGCTTTACCTATCACCACGAGGGCTTCCGCCGCCTCGTGGCCGACCTTCTTTTTGCACGAATGAGCGACCGTCAAGGCTTGACCCTGATCGAGGGCCCGCTTGGTGGCGGCAAGACGACCGTGCTGGTCACTTTGGCCGAGGATGCCAAGCTGTCGCCCATATCGGTGTCGATCGCCGGTCATGAGAAGCTGCGGCCGGGAAGGCTCATGGACCTTTTGTGCCGGAGTCTGCAAATTCCGGAAGAGCGCTGGACCAACGCTCAGACTATCCCCGACCGGATCGACGTGTTCGGCGAGGCGGTTGCTCAACGCATGCGCCATGAGGGCGCGTTCCTGCTTTTGGTCGATCGCGCTGAGACACTGCCGCCGGAGACGATCCGGACCCTGGTCAAGCTATCGGAGCTGCGGCGTGGCGCCCGCAAGTTGCTTCATCCAATCCTGACGGTCGACTGCGATGACGACGACGGCCCCCTGCCGAGTGCCTTCCAAGGCCAGGAGGAGGCGATCGCCTTTCGCTTTTGGCTGGGGGCGATGGACGTAAAGGAAGTGCGTGCTTTTGTCGAGCACCGTATGAAAGCAGCCGGTTTCGAGGAGCGCAGCATCTTCAGGCCGGATGCGCTCGCGCAGGTGGCGCGTATCTCGGGCGGCTTGCCTGGACTTGTCATTCCCCTTTGTCACGAGGCCTTGTCGACGATCAATGCGGAGCTCGATGTGGAGATAACCGCCGAGCGTGTCGTCACGACGGCTCGGTTTCTCGGTATGAATGTGGACGGCGCCCCGACGCCCGATCCCGTCGGCGAAGACAAGCAGGCACAGCCGGCGCCGGCCGAGGAAAAAAGCGGACCAAAACCCAAAAAATTACCACCGAAGGAAGTCTGGCTCGACGACCTCTCGGTTGCCGAGCTGGTGCCGGAGCTCAGTACGCGATTGGGTGGCGCTAAGACGCCCGCCACCGACCCGAATAAGCCGGACGCGACATCCAACGATCCTGCGGTCAAGTCGTCGAAGCTCAGACGGATCAGGCGGACATTCATGCGGCGGGTTGCCGGTGGCTCGCCATGGCGAACCAGGTTCGTCGCTGCTCTAGCCGGCCTGGTGCCGATCTTGGTCGTGATCGCAATCCTGTTGCCGGGCGGCGATGAGCCCGCGGCCGTACGCTCCACCTTGGCGCCGGAGCAGATCGTCCAGCTTCAAGAGCAATTGGCCCAGCTATCCGGTCGCTTGCGCGAGCTGGAGGACGAGAGATCGGAATTCCAGCGGACGATTTCGGCCTTCCAGCTCGGCAAGATCGAGAACGAGATCGAGGAGACCCCTGGTGCCGCGTTGGCGATAACGACCAACACTTTGGTCCTCGATCTGCAAAAGCTTCTCTCCGACCTAGGCTATAATCCCGGCTTGATCGACGGTGAGTTCGGCAACCTGACGCGTCAGGCGATCAGAAACTATCAGCGCGACCACAATCTCGAGATCACCGGCAAGCCGCGCGCTTCCTTGCTCGCGCACATGACGGCCTTCGACCGTTTGAAGGAGGCGGCGACACACTATGAAGGAAAGAACTTCGCCGGCGCGGTCGACGCCTATGATCAAGTCTTGCGCCTACAACCGCGTGATGCCGACGCGCAGCTGTTTCGCGGTCTCGCTCATCTGAAGTTGGGGAAGTTCGCGACTGGCGCGAAGGACTTGAAGCGATCCGCCGCGCTGAAGGATGCCGCCGCCGCACGCTATTCGCGGGCCCGGATCTATTTCATTCAGGAGCGTCTTTGGGACCTCGGCTTCGACCCAGGCCAGCGTGACGGCAGGTTCGGCGAGATGACCGCCCGTGCAATCAAAACCTATCAACGCGTTCAAGGCTTGCCGCTGAACCCGCGGCCGACGCGCGATTTGCTGCGCCATTTGGAGACATACAGCTTTCACGTCAAGGCAGTGGCCGCGTACCGCGCGGACGACTACGAAAAATCGGTGGCCATCTATACCCTCGTGTTGGCGCTGTCGCCCGACGATGCGGAGGCCTATTTCAATCGGGGACTGGCATATAAGAAACTGGGGCGCTACGACATGGCCCATCAGGATTACGACAACGCCATCGTCATCGACCCCGGAATGGCCAAAGCCTATTACGACCGCGCCAACATTCACGTCAGGGAGGGCCGTTTCGCCGCCGCCGCCGGGGACTATGGCTCGGCGCTGTTGCGCTGGTTCGGATTGGGCTGAGCGAGAAGTTTATCCTCGGTTGGCCCGCTTCAGGACGGCATTCAAGAGGACATTCACGCTGGGGAGAGTGTAGGCGAGTTCTATGTGCTCGGCCTCATTGTGAGTGATGCCGTCCTTACAGGGCGAGAATACGAGAGCCGTGGGGGCGATCCGGGACATGTAATAGGCGTCGTGGCCGGCCTGGCTCAAGATATCCAAGGTGGCGACGTCCAGCTCGCGGGCGGCCTCTCTCAGGGTCGCGATCACCTCGGGGGCGAAGGTCTCGTCGCCGAAGCTCCAGCGCTCGACGATCTCGATCTCGACCTTGGCACGCTCTGCGGCAGCGGGGATCGCGGCCTCGAAATCCGACAGCATAGCCGCCGCTTGCGCCGGATCCGCATGGCGAAAGTCGATCGTGACCTGGGCGTATTCAGGCAGGATGCCGGGCTTGTTGGGCCAGCAGATCAGACGCGGCGCCGTCGACTTGCCCTCGCTATCATGATAGCGCCAGCCGATATCGTTGGCCGCCACGATCAGGTGCGCCGCGCCAACAAGGGCATTGCGTCGCTTGTCCATGGGCGTGGGCCCCGAGTGCGCCGTCTCTCCACGCAGATCGACGTGCAGGCCAAAGCTCTTGTAGCCGCCGGTGACGATGCCGACCGGCACGCCTTTGGCCTCCAGGATCGGGCCCTGCTCGATATGAAGCTCGTAGTAGGCATCGATGTCGCGGCCGCCCACCGGGGCTGCCCCGTCGAACCCGATGCGGGCAAGCTCCTCACCGAAGCTGCGTCCCTCGTCGTCGGTCAAAGCCAATACCCAGTCGACATCGAACACGCCGGCAAAGGCGCCCGAGGCGACCATCGGTGGCGTGAAGCGCGCGCCCTCCTCGTTGCTCCAATTGACGATCTCGATTGGGCGCGCGGTTTCGATCCCGCGCTCGTTCAGGGTGCGTACGACCTCCAGACCGGCGAGTACGCCCAAGATGCCGTCGTAACGCCCCCCGGCGGCCTGACTGTCGAGGTGGGAGCCGATCAACACCGGCGCCGATGAGCGGTTATGCCCGGCGCGCTTGGCGAAGATATTACCGACACGGTCGACGCAGACCTCCAGCCCAGCCTCCTCGCACCAGCGCACGAAGAGCGCGCGCATGGCGCCGTCGTCCTCGCCCAGCGCCAGGCGCCTGAGGCCGCCGCGCGGTCCCGCGCCGATCGCGGCCGACGCCTCGATGGTGCGCCACAGCCGCTCGCCATTGACTTGCAGGAGGTTGGGGGTGTCGGTCATGACCTGGGTAGCCTCCGTCGATGGCCGGGCCGTCAAAACTCGGCGAAGAAGTCGTTGCCCTTGTCATCCATGATGATGAAGGCGGGGAAATCCTCGACCTCGATCTTCCAGATCGCCTCCATTCCGAGATCGGAAAAGGCGACGACCTCGACGTCCTTGATCGCGTTCTGCGCCAGATCGGCCGCAGCCCCGCCGATGGAGCCGAGGTAGAAGCCACCGTGCTGCTTGCAGCTCTTGCGCACCGCGGCCGAGCGGTTGCCCTTGCCGACCATGACCATGGAGGCGCCGGCCTCTTGGAATTCATTCACATAAGGATCCATGCGCGCCGAGGTCGTCGGTCCGAAAGCGCCTGAGGCCATGCCGGTGGGCGTCTTGGCCGGGCCGGCGTAATAAACCGGGTGATCACGGAAATAGTCGGGGAGGACCTTGCCGCCGTCGAGCTCCTCCTTGAGGCGGGCATGGGCGATATCACGAGCGACGATCATCGGACCGCTCAGCAGCACCCGTGTCTTGATCGGGTGGTGCGATAGCTCGGCGCGGATCTCGGCCATGGGTCGCATCAGGTCGATGGCCACTGTTTCGCCCGCGGCGGAGGCGAAATCGACATCCGGCAGGAAGCGTGCGGGATCGCGCTCGAGCGCCTCCAAAAAAACTCCGTCAGCCGAGATCCGGCCCAGGACTTGGCGATCGGCCGAGCAAGAGACGCCGATCGCCACAGGGCAGGAGGCGCCGTGGCGCGGCAGGCGGATCACCCGCACGTCGTGGCAAAAGTACTTGCCGCCGAACTGTGCGCCGATGCCCATGTCCTGGGTCATCCGCAGGACCTTCTGCTCCCATTCCCGGTCGCGGAAAGCCTGCCCCAATTCGCCCCCCTCGCTCGGCAGGCCATCGTAATAGCGCGCGGTGGCGAGCTTCAGGGTCTTCAGCGTCGCCTCGGCCGAGGTGCCGCCGATGACGATGGCGAGGTGATAAGGCGGGCAGGCCGCGGTCCCGAGGGTCCTGATCTTCTCGTCGAGGAACTTGGCCAGGCTCTGCGGATTGAGCAGCGCCTTGGTCTGTTGATAGAGGAAGGTCTTGTTGGCCGAGCCGCCGCCCTTGGCCATGAAGAGGAAGCCATAGTCTTCGCCCTTGGTGGCCACGAGATCGATCTGCGCCGGCAGGTTGGTGCCGGTGTTCTTCTCCTCGAACATGTCGAGCGGCGAGACCTGGGAGAAGCGCAGGTTGCACTCCTGATAGGTGCGCCAGATACCGCGCGAGAGGTGGCATGCATCCTCCCCGTCCGTCAGCACGCGCCCGCCGCGTTTACCCAAGACGATGGCGGTGCCGGTGTCCTGACACATGGGCAGCACCCCGGCAGCGGCGATCACCGCGTTCTTCAGCATGGTGAAGGCGACGTAGCGGTCGTTGTCCGAGGCCTTGGGATCGTCGAGAATGTCGCGCAACTGTTGGAGATGGCTTGCCCGGAGCAGGTGCTGGCAATCGCGAAAGGCCTCGAAGGCGAGCTGTTCCAAAGCTTGCGGCTCTACCCTCACGAACCTCTCTTCGCCCAGCGTGACGCTGGTGACGCCGTCGACGTCGAGCTTGCGATAGGCTGTTTCAGCCGGTCCGCCGTTGAAGACCTCTGCATAATTGAAATCCGCCATCCGTGCCGACTCCCCGTTCTTTGCTTATCCGCCGAAGGTAAAGCCCGCTTGTTCCAAGTCGCTCGCCACGGCGGCGGCCGCCTGGTCGTCCAGCGGCACCAAGGGTGGGCGTACCCGCCGCCAGGCGGGATCGCTCCAGGCGGTGGCGACGGTCGCCTTCAGGGCCGGGATCATGGGGTGGCTCTGGATGGTCCGACGCACGGCGGCTACCCTCTCGAAGAGCTGTGTCGCCTCGGCCTCCTCCCCGGTCCGGTAGGCGTCGTAGACCGCGCGAATGGCGCCGGCGAAGACGTTGGCGCCGGCGGTGATGGTCCCCGCGCCGCCAAGCTTCAACATATCAAGGAGCAGAAGCTCGTTGCCGGGAAAAATCGCAAGCTCCGCAAAGCGCTCTATGTAGTCGGTGCAGCCGGCGGCGTCGCCGGACGAGTCCTTGAGGCCCTTGATCACGCCCGGATAGGCGGCGAGTAATCGTTCGATTACCGCCGGGACGATGGGAACCATGGAGAGCTTGGGGAAGTGGTAGAAGTAGAGTCTCAGATCGGGGCTCGCCACGCGCTCGATCAGCTCGGCGTAACTGGCGTAGAGGCCGTCCTCGCCGATGTCCTTGTAATAGAACGGCGGCAAGGTGAGCACCGAGCAACCCGCTTCCGTGGCGTGCTTGGTGAGGGTCACGCTGTCGCTGAGCGCGGCACAGCCGGAGCCGACCATCAGCCGCCGTGGCTCGATCCCCGCCGCCAGGGCCGCCTCCAAGAGCGCGATGCGCTCGGCCACGGAAAAGGAGGTCGCCTCGCTGTTGGTGCCCATGAAGGCAAGGCCGTGACACCCGCTCTCCAGAAGCCAGCGATAGTAGGCGATGGCCTTTTGGGTATCCGGCTCCAAGCGCTCGTTCAAGGGGGTGAGCGCCGGCGCCCAGATGCCATGGGCATATCCCTGGGCGTTGAGAGGTTCGTTCGAGACCCGCGGCGCTTGTCCGTCCGCCAGGGCACTTTCGCTCATGTCGTCCTCGCTTGCTCCCATCTTCGGCTCTCCGCCGGTAAGGCGTGACAACCGATGGGGTTCATCAGTCTAAACCCGAAAGACCTTCTTCCTTCAAGATGAGATTTCCATTTCGCTCCGCGGCGAGGAGGCCGCCGTCACCCTCGGCTCCCTCCAGGACGGCAATGGTCAGTCGCTCGATCTCCTCGACCAGCGGACGGGCCATGGCCGGTGCGCTTGCCGCCCTCACCTTGAGTCCGAGATCGATGATCGTCTCGGCGCGTGCCACCGCGCCCTGCGCGCCGGCCAAGACAGCGGGACCGTGGGATTTCACGCTTGGCGTTGCTTTCAGCGAGTTCAAAGCCAGGCTCATATGATCGGCGACCCCGGCGGCGGCCCGGAACAGGCCGAAGCCGAGACCCGGCCCCGTTGCCGCGACGGAAGGATCGACGGCATGGAGGACCTCTTCAGTACGACGCTTCATCCAGACGAGGTCGTCCGACTTTTGCGTGGCTCTGCTTGCGTATTCCGCGGCCGTCCGCGCTTCGGCGACGGCGGTCGGCAGAAGCCCCGCGTCCGACGGTGTCTCCTCGGCCCTGGTCATGATAGCCCCGACATGGGCCTCGACCGTCTGCGGTTGGGCGACGGCAGGGCCGGCGAAGACGCCAGCGGTCATCAGCAAAAGTGCCGCAACCACTCTGGATGAGATCATGTCATACCTTCCCGTCAACGGTGGTGCGCGTTTGTCGCGCGTGGTTCCTATTGGCGCCATTCGAGCAGTCGCCAGGCCTCGACCCGGCCATCGCTCGCCTTGCCTTCGGTCCGGACCACCCAACCGAGCGCGGGAGCATACCAGCTTCGCTGCTCGGCCCACCAGTCACCCTCCAATAGTTCGGAACGGCGGCGCACGATGAAGGTATCGAAGGTACCGGCGGGGACCGTCAGACGCTCGGTTGCCGTCACCAGGATATCGTCATGCCAGGTTTTGCCCCGATGGCGCCGGGTAAAGCGAATGCCGTGGCCGACCTTGAGCGGGAACAGTTCGGCCAGCGGTCCGCCCTCGCTTGGCAGGCCGAGAGCGCAATCCGCGCAGAACGGCGTGAGGCTTGCGGTCTCCTGGCCATCCCAATTGAAGCGGGTCAACATACCTTCGGTGGCGCCGAAGCGGCCACGCTTGGTCTCGCCAGAGACCAGGTTTTCGAAGACCATGCGCGCATCCTCGGCCGGGGCTTGAAAGGGCGCGGGCGCAAGTTCCGGTCGCACGATCTCCGAGAGCGCCACGCCGGCTGACGTCGCACCGATGAGCCCTGCCAAAACCGCGGCGAGCAACCCTCGATGAAGGCCGAGACGGAGAACGATCATAACCCACCCCATGCGCCGGTGACCTGCGGCGCGTACCCTAACCAAGGGCGCTGGCGCCGCCAATGCTGTTGTGCGTGCGGACGCGTTGCACCGGCTGCGTCCTGGCCTTAGTCTTGCGGCCCTACAAGTTAGGCGAGGGGGGGAAGCCATGGATCGCCTTGGTCAGTTGATGGCGGGTCCGCCGGCATGACCATCACGTCATCGGTCCCGGTCGAAAACTGGACCATCGAAAAGACAGTCGCGAGATCGGCGCGCGGCGTCGTCGCCGCGCAGAGCGCGCGCGCTGCGGTTGTCGGCACGGAAATCCTGGCCGAGGGCGGCAATGCCATTGATGCCGCGGTGGCGACCGCCTTGGCTCTGAGCATAACCGAGCCCTGGATGAGCGGTCTCGGCGGCTGCGGCTACATGGTGACCTACCAGGCCGCCAGTGGTGCGGTTGAGGTGATCGACTTCAGTACCGCGGCGCCCGCTCGATTGGATCCCAGCGCCTTTCCCCTGGCCGAGGATAGCGAGCCCGATAGCGATCTCTTCGGCTGGCCGCGGGTTGCCGGTGACCGCAATGTTCAAGGCCCTCTGTCCGTCGGTCTGCCAGGGAGCGTCGCCGGCTTGGGCCTGGCCCAGGCCTCCTTCGGGCGCCTGCCATGGCGCGAGGTCGTGCGCCCGGCCGCCGAGATGGCGCGCGACGGGCACCCCGTCGATTGGTGGAGCACCCTCAAGATCGCCGCCGCGGCTCCCAGTCTTCGGCTCTTCGAGGGGACCTCGCGCACCTATCTGCCCGGCGGCCTGCCACCGGTAAGCCCTCTCGGGGGCGGTCTCCACCTCGACCTGTCACCATTGGCAGATACATTCGATCGCCTGGGCGAGGCCGGGCCGGAGGACTTCTACCGCGGCGACATCGCCGCCACGCTTGCCGCTGACGTCGCCGCCGTCGGCGGATGGCTGACGCGCGAGGACCTGGCTGCCTATCAGGCGCAGCGAGGCACCGCGCGCAGCCTCCCTCATGGGGCGGCGGAGCTCCATCTGCCGAGAGGCCTCAACGCCGGTGCGACTTTCGCCGACGCCTGGGCACGCCTGGATCCCGCCTCTCGGACGGCCCCGGCAGCGATGTATTTCGCCGCGTCCGCGACGGCCCTTTGGGAGGCATTCGCTCACCGTCTGGCGCACCTGGGCCATGACGGCGACATCGATGGTCAAGGTTCGACGACGCACTTGTCGGTCGCCGACGGCGAGGGCAATCTGGTCTCGCTCACCAACACACTTCTTTCCGTCTTCGGCTCGCGCGTGGTCTCGCCCGGCACCGGAATTCTTCTCAACAACGGCGTCATGTGGTTCGACCCCCGCCCGGGGCGGCCCAACTCTCTGGCCGCGGGCGCGCGCCCGCTCAGTAACATGGTTCCTCTCGTCGTTACGCGGGAGGGACGCCCTTGGTTCGCCTTGGGCGCATCGGGTGGGCGAAGGATCCTGCCGGCGGTCTTTCAGATGACGTCGTTCCTGCTCGACCGTGGTTCTTCGGTCGAGGAGGCTGTGCACCATCCGCGCATCAACGTCGACGGTGGTGATTTCATCGAGGTCGACCCGAGGCTTGGCGACGCCGTGTTGGCCGCAATCTCGGAAGGACTGCCAGCCAAGGCGGTCGAGGCGATGATCCTGCCCAACCACTATGCCAGTCCCGTCATTGCCGGGATCGAGGAGGACATTTGCTTTGGTGCCGGCCAGGTGCTTTCGCCGGCCTCGGCGGCCTGCGGCGTTTGAGGCTGGGGGATGCACGCATGACCCTCGGGGGGATCGATCACGTGGTCTGGGAGGCGCGCGATCTCGAAGCGGCGCGCGCCCGGTTTCGCGATCTCGGCTTCACGCTGACGCCGCCGGCGGTCCATCCCTTTGGCACCGGCAATAGCTTGGCGCAGTTTTCCAGCAGCTTCATCGAGCTCTTGAGCGTCGTCACGGTGGAGAGAATTGTGCCGCACGCCCCTGAGGTTTTCAGCTTCTCGGCGCTGGCCGCCGCCTTCCTGGAGAAGCGGGAGGGCATTTCCATGCTCGTCCTCGCCAGCGACGATGCGCGTGCGGATAATGCCGCCTGGCGGGAACGCGGCTTGTCGACGTACGAGGTCGTCGATTTCGAGCGCAAGGCCAAGCTGCCCGATGGGAGCGAGGCGCGAGTGGCCTTTTCCATCGCCTTTGCCATCGATCCGGCGATGCCGGAGATCGCCTTTTTCATCTGTCAACAGCATGCCCCGGAGTTCTTTTGGAAGCCGGACTACCAACGGCACGACAACACGGCGTTAGAGATCGCGCGCATCACCCTCGTCGCCGAGACGCCGCTGCGTCACCGCGGCTTCTTCGAGAAGGCCATCGGCACGGACGCGGTCTTAGCCGAGGGCGAGGGGCTGCGTGCGACGACGGCACGGGGGACGATCGCCGTGCTTTCATCGGCGGAAGCGCGAGAGGCCTTTCCCGAGGGCGTGTTGCCGCCGGCCCTACCAGGCGCCGGCTTCGCGGCGGTGCATCTGGCCAGCGCCGATCTGGTGCGGTGCCGCGTGGTCTTGGAGGCCGCCGGGATCGAGTTCATCACCGAGCCCGAGCGTATGTTGGTGCCGGCCTCGGCGGCCTTCGGCGCGGCCCTGGTATTTGAAAGCGCGGCAGTGGCTGGTTGAGCGAGGATCGAGCGATGCCTGGGGCCGAGCATGGCGATCAAGCGCCGCAAGACTGGCAAGCGGCGATCCATCGCCTGTTTCGGGACCGTGGCCTGACCCAGGTAGCCTACGTGCCCGATGCCGGCCACAAGACCCTGATCGAGCTCTGCCGCTCCGATGAGGCGATCAAGGCCCTGCCGCTGACCACCGAGGAGGAAGGGATCGCGCTTCTGGCCGGCGCCTGGTTGGGGGGCGCCAAGGGGGCGCTGCTCATGCAGTCGAGTGGCGTCGGCAACTGCATCAACATGCTGAGCTTGACGGTCAACGGGCGCTTTCCCCTGGTCATGCTGGTGACCATGCGCGGCCAGTGGGAGGAGTTCAATCCCTGGCAGGTTCCCATGGTCGAGGCGACGCGGCCGGTGCTGGAGTCCATGAAGGTCTCTTGCCGGCAGGTCGACGCGCCGGACGAGGTGGTGTCGACGGTAAAGGCCGCGATCGATCGGGCCTATGGCCAGGACGAGGCGGTGGCCGTCCTCCTGTCGCAGCGCCTGATCGGGCGCAAGAAGTGGTAGGCCGCACGATGGAGGGACGGCTTTCACGGCGCGAGGTGGTGGCCCGGCTGGTGACGGACCGGGGAGAGCTACTCGCCATTTCCGGCCTCGGTGCCGCCACTTGGGATCTGGCCGCCGCCGGTGATCATGCCGCCAACTTCTACCTTTGGGGTGCCATGGGCGGCGCGGCGGCCCTGGGCCTGGGCCTGGCACTGGCCCAATCGGAAAGGCCGGTGCTGGTGGTTACCGGCGATGGCGAGATGTTGATGGGACTGGGCTCGCTCGCCACCCTGGCGGCCGCGGCCCCGGCCAATCTCGCGGTCGTGGTGCTCGACAACCAGCGCTATGGCGAGACCGGCATGCAGGAAAGTCACACGGCATTGGGCGCGGACCTGGCGGCCATTGCCGCCGGCGCGGGCGTGCCCGAGGCTCTTCGGGTCAGAGATGCGACCGGACTGGAGGCCTTGGCGGACCGTATTGCTCTGCGGCGTGGGCTTCTTTTCGCGGTGGTCGAGGTCGCGCCCGACGACCCGCCGCGCGTTCTGCCGGAAAAGGACGCCGTGGTCCTGAAGCAGCGCTTCAAGGCCGCTCTCGGCGATTGATCTTCGAGGTCTATTCGCCGTCGCTCTTGGCAAGAGCGCGGTCGATCTCCTCGGATCGCGGCAGCGAGGTCTGGGCGCCTGCACGCGTGCAGCTGAGGCTGGCGGCTGCAAGGGCTCGCGCCAAGGCCGCGCGCAGGGGTAGTTCTCGATGCAGGCCCGCGGCCAGGACGCCGCAAAAGCAGTCGCCCGCGGCGGTGGTGTCGACCACGGCGACGGTGGGGGCGGGCAGGGCGATCGACTCACCCTCGGCGGTGACCGCTTCGAGGCCGCGCGCGCCCAAGGTCATGACCGCCGTCAGGCGATGCTTGGCGGCGATCGCGGCCAGCCCTTGGCGCAGGTCGCCCGGCCCGCCGCGCGCGGAGAGGAGCTGCTTGGCCTCGACCTCGTTCACCACCAGAAGGTCGGTGCCGTCCAGGGCGTCGGCGGGCACCGGCCCCGCGGGGGCGAGGTTCAACAGCACCCGAGCGCCGCGCTTCTTGGCACGGTCGATGAGGGCCCAGTTTTCTTCCAACGGCACCTCCATCTGGAGCAGCAGCCAAGCCCC
Organism: Kiloniellaceae bacterium; assembly: GCA_041552375.1. Lineage (GTDB taxonomy): Bacteria > Pseudomonadota > Alphaproteobacteria > Kiloniellales > Kiloniellaceae > JAJFGK01. Next base: position 13,622 of record JBFELD010000002.1, read on the forward strand.
GGGCGTCAGCAGGGCGTCGGGGACCTGTGCGGCGCGCACCTCCTGGTTAGCGCCCGAGCCGACGACGATGGCGTTATCGCCGCTCGGCAGGACAGCGATAGTCGCGCAGCCGGTGGGTCGCGCGCAGCGGGCCAGCGCGGACAGATCGACGCTTTCCTTGGCGAGCAAGCGCTGGGCTTCCTCGGCGAAGGCGTCATGCCCCACGGCGCCCACCATATGCACGCGCGCGCCGTCGCGCGCCGCCGCCAAGGCTTGGTTGGCACCCTTGCCGCCGGGCGCGGTCTCGCCCTCGTCGCAGAGCAGGGTCTCGCCGGTCGCGGGCAGGCGCTCGCAGCGGAAGAAGATGTCGAGGTTGAGGGAGCCGAAGACGACGATCATGACGTTACGGTAGCTTTGCCAGTCCCTGCGTCAAAAGCTCGAAGAAGCCCTCTGCGTCGAGTTCGGTCATGACGGTCACGCGTGAGCGCGTGCACTTTGGATCGGGCGGAACCTCGGCCAGGCTGTGCCCGAACATGGGGCCGGATCCACAGTCCACGGTCACGCTGGCCTCTTTGCCGCCGAACAGCTCCGGCGCGAGGAGATAGGCGATGACCGTCGGGTCGTGCAGGTGTTTGGTTTCGCGACCATAGGCGCCCAGCATCGCCGCGGCCGCGCGCGCCGAAGCGCCCCCGATTGCGGCCAGCCGGTCGAGCCGCTCGGGCGTCACCAACGCCTGGCGGGTCACGTCGAGGCCCATCATGACGACCTTCGGTAGATCGGCGGAGAGCACGATCTCGGCTGCCTGCGGGTCGGTGAAAAAGTTGAACTCGGCGACACCCGCCTCGCCCATGTTGCCGGGGACGAAGGCGGCTCCGCCCATGAAGACCAGGGCCTTGAGGCGCGCGGCGATGGCCGACTCCTTGACGATGGCCAGGGCCACGTTGGTCATGGGGCCGGTGACGCAGAGGGTGAGGCTGCCGCTTGGTTCTTCCAGGATCGTCCGGGTCAGGACATCCACCGCATGGCCTGCCTCGGGCGGGAATTGCGGCTCGGGCAGTTCGACGTTGCCCAGGCCGTCGGCGCCGTGGATCTCCGCGCCGCGCTCGATCGGCCCCATGATGGCGCGCGCGCAGCCGGCATGGACGGGAACCTCGGGATGGCCGGCAAGCGTCAGCACCCGCCCGGCATTGCGGGTGGTGGCCTCGAGCGGCACGTTACCGGCGACGGTGGTGAGGGCGAGAAGCTCGATCCGCTCCGGCGCCGAAAGCGCCAGTAGGATGGCGAGCGCATCGTCGATCCCAGGGTCGCAGTCGAGGATAATCCTCTCGCGACCTGTGGGCGGCGTGCTCATGACCGCGTCAGGCCCGGCCCGCGGCCTGGGGCCGGAAGATGCTCATCAGCACCCGGAAGGGGATCAGCATGAAGAGAGCGAGCGCCATCTTGACCGCGAAGTCGCCCAGCCCCAGCGTCACCCAGGGCACCGCCGTGCCGGCGAAGGCGAGGGAGAAGAAGAGCGCCGTGTCGATCGCCGAGCCGAAGGTGGAAGAGACCAGCGGCGCCTGCCACCAGACGCGTCCGCGCAGCCGGTCGAAAATCAGCACATCGAGCAACTGCGCCACCAGGAAGGCACTGCCGGAGGCGAGCGCGATGCGCGGCGTGGCCAGCGCGATGGAAAGGGCGACGGCCAGGGCGAAGCCGACATAGATCACCCGTCGCGCCGCCGCCGGCCCGTGCGCGCGGTTGATCAGGTCGGTGACCAGAAAAGCGACCGGATATGTCAGCGCCCCCCAGGTCAGCCAGTCGTTGATCGGGTACTGCACCAGGATGTTGGAGGCGGTGACGATCACCGCCATCGCGGCGATCCCGATCACCACCCCGCGCCGCTCGGCGCCCTCGCCAAATACTGAAACCATGAGCCCTCGTTCCTATACTTTTGGCCTCGCCCTTTCCGCGCTCTCCTAGCAGACCCGCGCACCGGGCGCCAGAGCGGCGGAGGATGAGCATGACACCTCTTGCCTACGCGGCTTCTACGCTCACGACCAATCGCTTGCCGAAGACCGCCAGCGCTTCTTCCAGGCGGCCGATCTTAGTGGCATGGCGGGGGTCCAGCATTCGCCGGACCTCGCTTTCGAGGACACCGAGCGAGGTGGCGAGGGCGGTATTGGTCATTCTCGCTGTGCGCATTTCGGACCACAGCGCAGCTTTAGCGGCAATCGTCGCGCCTGGCGCTGCTGTCGGGCGGCCTCGAGTGGGCGAGGGGTGGGGGATCTCCATTCGCTCGGTGATGCGTCCCGCCAGCGCCTCTTCCAGACAATCGGCAGCCTCGGCCAGAGCCTCAAACTGGTCGGCGCCACAGGTGAGCGCCTCCGGTAAATCGGGGAAGGAAACAATGAAACCACCGTCTTCTTCCGGTGTCAGCTCGACCGGATAATGAAAGCGTGTTGGCATTCCCATCCTTCCTCAAAAATCCTCGGGATCCAGTCCGAGTTGTCGCAGCATAGCGAGGAGAAGGCCCTTCGAATTTTCGCCGCTCTTCACCACAGTGTGTCGCCGGCCATAGTGAAGCGTTTGATGGGCACCTTTACCGCGCTTGGTATCGACGCGCACAAAGACTCCCTGCTTACGGGCCAACTTACGGACTCGACGTACGAACTCACCCCCGTTCATTGGGTCTTATATCGTACAAAAATGTACGATCGTCAAGAAGGGTCTCGTACATTTTTGCGCGAATAGCATCCTCAATATGAGCGGATAACAATCTGAAAAATTTCGACTATTACCCCTTGATCTCGACCGGGGTGCCGATGGCGAGGTCGAGGGTCTCGGCGGCGCGGCCTTGGGCCTGGGCGATCTCGGCCAGGCCGTTGGCGTTCTCGTACCAGAAGAGGCTGCCCGCTGTCTGGTCGGCGAAAGTGCGGGCCCGCTCCAGGCTTTGCCCCGCGACGGTAAGCCGCGTCTCGGGCCCCAGCAGGCGCGCCTCCAGGCCGGTCATGGCGTTGCCGAAGCCATCGATGTAGATGACCCGCGGGGCCGCCGCCGGCCAGTCGTGGCCGACAAGCTGGGCGGGATCGAGGGCCGGGCCGAGGGTGGCCGGCTCCTCGGCCCCACCGCGCCAGAGCCGCGCCGCCACGGGGGCGAAGAGGTCGCGGCCGTGGAAACTCGCTGACAACTCCGCTGGCCGCCAGTCGATGCGCCAAGCCTTGGGGTCGGACGCCTTGCGGACCACGGCGGAGAAGAGGCCATTGTCGGGGCCGACGAAAAACTGTCCCCCGGCCTCCACGATCAGCGGATCGCGGTTCGAGCCGACGCCCGGATCGACGACGCAGCAAAAGACGCTGCCCGCCGGGACGTCGGGGGCGTAGGCGGCGAGCATGTGCGCCGCGGCCTCCACGTCCCAGGCCGGCAGGTCGGTGAAAAGCTCGACCACCTCCACGCCCGGCGCCTCGCTCAGCAGGCGGGCGCGCATCTGGCCCGTGTAGGGCAGGCCGAAGTCGCAGGCGAGAACGATCATACCATCCAGTTTCGCGCGCCCGTTGCCCCGGCGGCAAGAGAAGGATCGCACCGGCACGGCTTTCGTTTTCGCGGCCCCGGTGCTATGTCGACGGACCACGCAAGCGGGGATGGAAGACCAGCCGATGACCGCCCTTACATTGTCCTACTGGTGCGATGTCCTGGCCGACGGCGCGTTGGCCGAGCGTCTGCAGCAGGTGCACGAGGACTTCCGCTTGATGGACAAGGAGACCTTCTTCTGGTATCCGCGCCCTTTGGACGGACCGGCGGCCCCGCGCAACCCGATCGAGGAGTTGGCCGAGATCGTCATCGAAACGGTGCGCCCGCCGCGTCTGGCCGGGGCCGAGTACTGGACCAACTCCCTGCCCACCGGTCAGCACATGCACCTGCATCAGGACAAGGACGAGCGTCTCTACTGGCGCAGCAAGGAGCTGCGTCATCCCTTGATCGGCACGGTTTATTATCCGGGGGATCTGCCCTTCGCCGGCGGCGAGCTGGTGGTCGACAAGGTGCACCTGGTGAGCCCGGCGCCCAACTCCCTGGTAGCCTTTCACGGCGATGCCTTTCATGGAGTGCAGAAGGTCAAGAGCGGGGTGCGCCGCTCGATCGCCATCAACCTGTGGGACGTGACGCCGCTGGCCTACGGCGAAGGGTCATGACCCGCCGTCCATCTCGACCACCTGTTCCAGCGGCGTGGTCAGGCGCTTGGCCACGTAATCGGGCAGCTTGAAGACCCAGGGGGAGAGCTTTTCCTGCAGTGCCAGGGCCTCCGTGCGCGTGTCCTCGCTCGCATCCGCCCCGGTGGTCACACCGAAGGTCACCCAGTTCTCCTCATCGAGGCGCGCGTGCTCGGCAGTGATCTCCAGTCCGCCGAAGGTGACGAAGTGTCCGCGGTTTCGCTCGGTCGGCAAAGTCACCTCGTCGGCCGGCTTTACGTCTTCCAGCTTCAGGCCGGCGAGCGTGCCGGCAATGCGGCTGAGCGCGCTTTCGCCCACCGATGCACCTTCCGGCAGGGCCGGCAGAATGAAAGGTTCGGTCTCGCCGTCGCGTAGGATTTCGTAAGGCGTCTGGCCGGCCGGCGCGATCTCGATACGGGCCAAGCGCGCGGTGGCGATATCCATCACCCCCTTGTCCAGCCAGTCCAGGAGGTCGCGGTCGATGGGCTCGCCGCCCGTGGCGAGCCAGGTTTCGGCCTCTTCTGCGCGGCGCATATAGGTGCCGGTGCGCTCACCGCCCGTGTGGCGCCACAACTTTTTGCCAATGTAGGCGTCGGCCAAAACCTTCCCGTCCGCGTCGCTCAGGACGATATGCCGGGCGCTGCTCGTCGGGTCGCTTGCCGGGTCCGCGAGGTCGAGACGGGCATAGAGCTCGGGCTTGCTCGTCTTCTCGGCCACGAGACGCATGTCGGACAGGGAGGAGACCAGCCGTCCCACCTTCCCGGCGCTTACCGGGTAGGCGTGATACTCCGGCGCGTTCCAGCCCTCGGCGTCGCGCAGCAGAACGAAGCCGCCATCGCGCGTCGTCAACTCCACCTGGGCGACGCGGTCGGGCGCCGCGCGCAAGGCGGGGAAGGCCGGCGCTTCGCCGCTGGGCGCTGCGGAGTAATCGGGACGCTGTGTCAGCGACCAAAAGGCACCGCCGGCGGTCACCACCGCGGTTGCGAGCAGGATGGCGAGGGTTCGGGTTCTCATGGCCTGCGCCTTCCTTTCCGTCGCGCTCTCAAGATACCGCTTCCCGATCGCCGCGGTAGCTCACGGCCCGCAGTCGTCTGGTCAGGGCCAGGACTATCGCCACCAACGCCACCAGTGCCGGTACCGCCCATATGTTCACGGCCTTGATGCGGAACTCGAGGCGCTCGACGTCCTGCCCGAGAGCGAATTGCACCTCTCTCAGCTCGGCGCGCAGCTCGAGCAGGTCGCCGCGGAAGTCGTCGATGGCGCGTTGTTGCGCGGCGGTCAGCAGGCGGCCTTCGGTAGCCTCCTCCTCGCGCAGGGCCTCGATCTGGGCCTGCACCTCGGTGATGCGTACCAGAAGCTCCTCCTCCTTGGCGCGGTATGCGTCCTCGGCCTTGCGGGTCATGGCGTCGAGCACCTCGAAGCGGCGCAGCGACAGCCCCTTGCCGCGAAGGCTGAGAAGAGCCGCCGCGCCGGCCAGATTGTCGACCGCGTTGACCACGAAGTCGCCATTGTTGGCGATGGCCGAATCGAAGGTTTGGCCGAGCAGGCTGCGCCGCTGGACCCAGGTCGAGTTGGCGAGGATGTCGCTGTCCGCCACCAGGATGAGGTTGGCGGGCCCGGTGCTTTCGGTCAGGTGGTTGGCGTCCGTGGTTTCTTCGCTCGCGCTCTCCGGTGGGCCTTCGGGAAAGGCGCTGGCCACGGGGCCCGTCACCCGGGCGGCGATGATCAGGCGTTCCCCCGAAGGCTCGAAGCTCTGCAGCAGGCCGACCGGGTCCGGTTGGCTTTTCTGCGAGGCGGTCTCGATTTCCATCGACTGGGTGCCGGTCGATATCAAGGGTGTGAGAGTGGTGGTGGCCTCCTCGCGGGCGCGGATGATGCCGGCCGAGCGCAGGTTGATCTGCTGCAACTGGCCGGTGATCACGTCGTCGGCCGCGAGACGATCCTTGGGCAGGCCCATCCAGGCGAGGTAATCGGTCACCACGTCGCGGTTCTGGAACCGGGTCTGAACGCGCACCGCCGCCTCGCGGTCGGTGGCCAGCAGGTTCGGGTCGACCGTGACACCCCAGGCTTCGAGCAGCGGCGCGAGGGGCTCCAGACTGGAGACGCTGGCGGCCGGCGCGCCGGGCTGGCGCTGCTGCAAGGCGACCTCACTGAAGGGATCGAGGAAAGCGATCACCCGGCCGCCGCCGAGGACGAACTGGTCGATCGCATAAAGCCCGGCCTCTATGATCGAGGCCGGCTCGGCAAGAAGGAGAACGTCGATGTCCTCGGGGATGCGCGCGACATCCGGTCCCAGGCTGCGGATCTCGGCGACCGCGGCCAGGGCGTCGGTGACCGCCCAACCGCGAAAGTCATTGAATTGCGTGCCGCGTAGCGGCAGGTCGCCGAGGATCCCGAGGACCGGCTTGTCGGGATTGGCCAGGTCGTGGACGGTGCGCGTCAGGTCGTACTCGAGAAAGCTCGCGCGCTCCGGCGCCAGATAGCCGATCGCAACGTGATCGTCGGTCGAGTTCACCCCGGCAAGACCAAAGTAGATCTGCGTGCCGTCGCCCACGGGAATACCTTGGATCTCGTCGGCGACCGCCAGGTCCTCCTCGGGTGAGAAGGGCTCCGGATCGTAGCGTTCGATTCGGATCTTGCCGCCGGACAGGCGCTGGTAGGTCTCCAGCAGCTCGCCGACACGTCTTACGTGCGCGGCGAGGAAGGGGCCGAGCTCCGCGAGCTTTCGCGACTGATAGAGGCGCAGCGTGATCGGCTCGTCGATCTCGGCCAGAACCTGGCGGGTGCCGTCGCTGAGCGTGTAGGTCCGTTCCTCGGTCAGGTCGAGGCGCAATGCGCCCAACTGCGATCCGGCCCAGATGTTGAGCGAAACGAAGATCACCAACGCCAAGGCGATGGCGGCAAGGTTGCGTCCGCTCTCGCTGCCCAGTCGTCGCTCGTGCCCCATGGTCCGTCGCCGCCCTTTCTATCCGCTCTTCTTGAGGTCGACCAGGCAGGTATTGATGATCAAGCCGACGCCGATCAACGAGAGAAAGTAAACGATGCTCTTCAAGTCGATGACGCCCTGGGTGATGGCTTGGAAGTTCGCCAGCATGGAAAATCCGGCCACGGCCTGCAGCGCGCCTTCGGAGGCCCAGGGACGAAACAGCGCCTGCACCAAGTCGAGGCCGCTCATCATGAAGAGGAAGGAGACCGTCGCCGCCAGCACGAAGGCGATCACCTGGTTCGCGCTCAGCGCCGACATGCATGAGGCGATGGCCAAAAAGGCGCCGGCCATGAGCCAACTCCCGAGGTAGGCCGCGACGACGACGCCGTTGTCGGGCGTGCCCAGGTAATTGACGGTGATCCAGATCGGAAAGGTCAGCGCGAGCGCGATGCCGGCGAAGATCCAGGCGGCCAGGAACTTACCGATCACCGCTTCGGCGGTCGAGATCGGCAAGGTAAGAAGAAACTCGATAGTCCCGGTCTTGTGCTCTTCCGCCCAAAGTCGCATGCCGATGGCCGGGATCAAGAGCAGATAGAGCCAGGGGTGGAAGCGGAAAAAAGCATCGAGACTGGCGGTTCCCTGATCGAGAAAGCCCCCAAGGAAGAAAGTGAGGCCGCCCGTAAGGCCGAGGAAGATAACGATGAAGACGTAGGCCAGGGGCGAGGCGAAGATGGTCTGAAGCTCGCGCCGGCAGAGCGCCGCAATGCGCATCGCGGTTCCGGTCATGATACGGGAGCCTCCGCGGCTTCGATCGGGCCCGGCTCGGCATGCCGCCCGGTCGTCAGGGAGCGGAAGACATCGTCAAGGCGACCACGCTCCTGGAAGATCTCGTTGATCCCGAGGGACGCTTGCTCCAGAGCCGTGCGCACCGCGCCCAAGGTATCCTCGGCCCCGCCAGCGAAGGCGGTAAGCTGAACGCGCCCGCCGGCGACTGCCTCGGTCTCGACCTGCGCGACGGCGTTCAAGCTTTCGACTAAGCCGATCGCGCGCTCGGCCTCCTCGGCGGCGACAACGACGGTAACCGCGCCGTGGTAGCGAGAGCGTGCTTGCAGTCGTTGCGGTGGCGCGTCGGCCAGCAGCCGGCCGTTGCCGATGACGATCGCGCGGCTGCAGACCGCCTCGACCTCCTCCAGGATGTGGGTCGAGATGACGATGACCTTATCACCGGCCATGTCCGACAACAGGCCGCGGACCTCGTGTTTCTGGTTGGGATCCAGGCCGTCCGTCGGCTCATCGAGGATCAGGACTTCCGGGTCGAGGAGGATCGCCTGCGCCAATCCGACCCGACGCTTGAAGCCCTTCGATAAAGTCTCGATCGGCCGGTGAAAGACACTTGCCAGCTGCAGGCGCTCCGCAGCGGCGCCGATGAGCTGGCGCGCCTGACTGGGCGCCACGCCGCGCACCCGGGCGACGAATTCCAAAAGGGCCTTCGGCGTCATCTCGCCATACAGCGGCGCGCCTTCGGGAAGGTAGCCGACCCGGCGCTGCACCTCGATCGGATCCTTGGTGACATCGAACCCGGCAACGACCGCGGTGCCCCGGCTGGGGGTCAAGAACCCCGTGATCATCTTCATGGTGGTCGACTTGCCGGCGCCGTTCGGTCCGAGAAATCCCAGTACCTCACCACGTCCGACCGAGAAGCTCAGGTTGTCCACAGCGGTGATCGGTCCGAAGCGCTTCGCCAGATCGCGGAGCTCCAGCAGTGTCTCAGCCGTCATGCGCACCATCCGATCAAGCTTCATTCCCGAGCCCACAAGCGGGCCGTCGTGCGAACTCTCGACGATGAAGGGTCGATGTCCGGCGAGCCGATATAACAAGTTTGCCCGATGTTACAAGTGTGTGATGCGCGACCGGCCCGGCGGCCAGGCTCCGATTCTGATCCGGCGTCTCAAATTTCACATAATTTACAAGATTTCTGTAAAGATTTTACAAAAATTTATCAGCAGTATCAATTATTTATTTACACCTTCCTCTCTGTGTGAAATAGATAACGTTGTGGGGTGGCGAAAATTAAGCACGCGACAGTCGTGTGGCTCCAGGGCCCAATTCGCCGCCCCGCGAGCAGACCGCAAGTCCGATTAACCGCAAGCTCTCAAGGGGATGGTAGAGATGGCCTTCGTGAAAAAGAATCCGTGGATTGTGATGGTCGTGGTTTTTGGTGTCCTCATCGCCGCGGGAATCGCCTTCAGCTAAACGCCACACAAGCCAAGTCTGTCGCTTCAGCCCTCGCTGACCGTTCGGCGGGGGCTTTGGTTTTGGGGCCGACCGGATTGCCCGGACCTCAAAGCAGGCGTTCGAGGTCGTAGCCGCGAAACTCCTTTGTTCGGTCCAGCACGACGTGGGAGGAGATTTGCGCGATCCCCGGCCCGTGCGTCAGAAGATCCTCCGACAGCGTGTGATAGCGGGCCAGGTCGGGGCACACGAAACGCAAAAAGTAGTCGAAGGCGCCGGAAACCTTGAAGCACTCGACAACTTCCGGAAGGCCGGCGACAGCCGCCTCGAAAGCATTGAAATCCTGATGCTCGTGGGTCTTTAGCGTGACCGTCGCGATGACCGTGACATTGCGGCAGATGCGATCAAGGTCGATGCGCGCCAAATAGGGGCCCAATAGACCGGCACGCTCCAGTTTGCGCACCCGCTGAAGACAAGGGCTGGGCGACAGGCCCACGGTTTCAGCCAGCCGATGGTTTGTGATGCGGGCATTGGTCTGCAAGGCCGAGAGAATTCTGGTATCGATCTGGTCGAGTTTGACGGTGTTGCCCACAACATTCTCCCTCCCAAGTGTTGTCCCCGATCTTGGCCGACGATCGTCCAGCTGCGAAAGGTTCTGCTTTTAATCGAACGGGAAAGCATCCCCATAACTATCAAATTTAAATGAATTTTTTCTTCATGTTCAATTTGATTGTCGCATGAATCATGAAATAAAAGCAGAATCTGCTGAACTATGGAGAAGTTCGCTATATTCTTTGGGCACAAGGCCGGTCTTTAACAAGTTATTCGGGCCACGATCTGCCATATTGAAGGGGCTTCTGGTTCGCGGCAATTCGGAGGACGAGGTTCGATAGATGGTCACCGACAAGACCATAGCGCTCATCGGCGCGCCGACCGATATCGGCGCCGGGCATCGCGGCGGCTCCATGGGGCCGGAAGCCTTGCGCGTGGCCGGTATCGATGCGGCACTGCGCCGCCGTGGTCTCAGCGTGGTCGACCGTGGGAACGTCGCCGGCCCGGTCAATCCTTGGAACCAGGCGGTCGACGGCTACCGGCACCTGGAGGAGACCGCTTATTGGTGCCGGGTGGTACGTGATGCCTTCTATCAGTCGCTGGAGAATGACGAGCTGCCGATCCTCCTCGGCGGCGACCACTCGTTGTCGATCGGATCGATCGCGGCCGTGGCCCGCTTCTGCCGCGAGCGCGAGCGGAGGCTGACGGTGCTGTGGCTGGACGCGCACGCGGATTTCAACACGCCGAAGACGACCCCGTCGGGCAACATTCATGGCATGCCGGTAGCGGTGCTGACCGGCCTTGGTCCGAAGGAGTTGACCTCGCTCGGGGACGAGGTGCCGGCCGTCGATAGTCGTGATTTCATTCAGCTCGGCATCCGCTCGGTCGATCCCGTGGAAAAGCGTATGGTCCTGGATAGCGGTATGACCGTTCATGACATGCGCCGCCTCGACGAGAGCAGCATGCAGGCGGTCATGGCCGGCATCCTCGAGGAGATCGCCCGACGCGGCGGCCATCTGCACCTGTCTTTCGACGTCGACTTTCTCGACCCGGTCATCGCCCCCGGCGTCGGTACCACGGTCTCGGGCGGGCCGACCTACCGTGAGGCGCAGCTCTGCATGGAGATGATCCACGACTCGGGGCTGCTGGACTCGCTCGATATCATGGAGCTGAACCCGGCCTACGACCAAAAGAATGCGACCGCCGAGCTGGTGGTGGAGTTGACCGAGAGCCTCTTCGGCAAGCAGATCCTCTACCGACGGCCAGAGGGAGATGGAGCATGACCCGCAGCGACGCGATGATCGCCCAGGCCGAGAAATATTCCGCCCGCAACTACGATCCCCTGCCGGTGGTGATCGAGCGGGGCGAGGGCGTTTGGGTTTGGGATGCCGACGGCAAGAAGTACTTGGACTGTCTATCCGCCTATTCCGCCGTCAACCAAGGCCACGGCCATCCCAAGATCCTGGCCGCGTTGAGCGAGCAAGCCTCGCGCATCGCCATCACCTCGCGCGCCTTTCACAATGCGCGCCTGGGTTCATTTTTGGAGAAGCTCTGCGAACTGGCGGAAATGGACCTGGCCTTGCCGATGAACACCGGTGCCGAAGCGATCGAGACCGCCGTCAAGGCGGCCCGGAAGTGGGGTTATCAGGTCAAGGGTGTCGCCGACGGCGCGGCCGAGATTATCGTTTGCTCGCGCAATTTTCACGGCCGCACCATCACCGCCATTTCAGCCTCATCGGAGCCAGCTTACCGCACCCACTTCGGTCCCTTCACACCGGGTTTCGTTTGGGTGCCGCACGGCGATGTGGCGGCGCTGGAGGCGGCGATCACCGACAACACCGTCGCTTTCCTGCTCGAGCCCATTCAGGGCGAGGGCGGCATCCTGATCCCGCCCGACGGCTATCTCGCCGCGGCCCGCAAGCTCTGCCGCGAAAAGAACGTGCTCTTCGTGCTCGATGAGATTCAGACCGGGCTGGGGCGCACGGGCGAGATGTTTTGCCACCAGCACGAAGCCGATGCGATGCCGGACATGATGGTGGTCGGCAAGGCCCTGGGCGGCGGCGTCTATCCGGTCTCCGCGGCGCTCTCGCGGCGCGAGGTCCTGGGGCTCTTCGAGCCGGGCGAGCATGGCTCCACTTTCGGCGGCAATCCGCTGGCCGCGGCGGTCGGCGAGGCCGCGCTCGACGTGATCGTCGAGGAGGATCTGCCGGCCCGCTCCAAGGCCATGGGTGTTTATCTCTTGGAGCAACTGAGGGCCATCAACACCTTGAAGGTGGAGGAGATCCGCGGCCGGGGACTCTTCGTCGGGGTCGAGATCCGCCGCGATGCCGGCCCGGCCCGACCGATTGTCGAGCAGCTCATGGAATTGGGCGTGCTCACCAAGGAGACCCACAAGCAGGTGATCCGCATCGCTCCGCCGCTGACCATCGAGACGGAAGAGATCGACTGGCTGGTGGCACAGTTCCGAAAGGTCCTCTAATCTGACTGTCGTTTCTTTCGGGGCCGCTGCGCCGGCCGCGCAATGCTGTTCGGGTTTTAGGGGGCGCGATGACACGCCAGGACGAGGAAAAGAGGCTGGTCGGCGAGCGCGCGGCCCTCGAGGTCCGCGACGGCATGGCGCTTGGCTTGGGCACCGGCTCCACGGTTCGATTCTTCGCCGAGGCCTTGGGCCGGCGTATCCGCGATGAAGGCCTGAGCCTTTCCGCCATCCCGACATCGGGGCAAAGCCTCGATCTGGCCGAGACCAACGGCATTCCCCTGACCGACTGGTCGCAGACGGAAAGCCTCGATCTGGTGGTCGACGGTGCTGACGAGGTGGCGCCCGATTTATCCCTGATCAAGGGCGGTGGCGGCGCGCTGCTGTTCGAGAAGATCGTCGCCAGCCATGCCGCCCGTCGCATTTATATCGCCGACTCCGCAAAACTGGTCAGTCGGCTGGGCGCCTTTCCCCTGCCCGTCGAGGTCTCCCGTTTCGGTTATCCGGCGACCGCCCGCCACCTCGCCGCGCTGGGGGCCGAGGTCACCTTGCGGCTCAAGGACGGCGAGCCCTTCTGCACCGACGACGGGCATCTCCTCTACGATTGCCGCTTTGGGGAAATCGCCGATCCGGCGGCGCTGGAGCGCCGAATTCAGGGAATCCCCGGGGTGGTCGATAGCGGCCTTTTCGTCGGCCTCGTCGACCTGTTGATCGCGTGCCGCGATGGGGATGTGGTGCTCCTGGAGGCTGGGTCGCCGGCCTGGTGGGCCTGAACACTCCTGAAGATATTCATCTGATCCGAAGGACAGCCCGGCGCGTAGATCGGGCAAAGGAAGGATCACCGCCGTTCCATGAGTGCCCCGGTCATTCACTGGTTTCGCAATGACTTGCGCCTGGCCGACAATGCCGCCTTGAGCGCCGCGCTCGCCCGCGGTGGGTCAGTCGTTCCCGTCTATATTCTCGACGACGAGGTGCCAGGTGCCCGGGCGCTGGGAGCGGCCAGCCGTTGGTGGCTGCATCACAGCCTTGCTCGCCTTGGCGAGACCCTGGCCGCGCGTGGCGCCGGCCTGGTGCTGCGGCGCGGGCCGACGGTGCCGGCGCTTTGCCGGCTGGTGGAGGAGACCGGTGCCCAACTGGTCACCCTGACCCGCGGTTATGAGCCCGGTGCGCCGGACCAGGAGGCGGCGGTGGCCGAGGCGCTTCGGGCCAAGGGGATCGACTGCCGCCGATACGGGGGGGCGCTTTTGCATGAACCCGAAGAACTGCGGAGTGGGGAGGGAGGGGTCTACCGCGTCTTCACACCTTTCTACAAAGCCTGCCGCCGACGGCCGTCACCGTCTCAAACGCTGCCCGTGCCCGAGGGATTGCCGGCGCTTCCCGACGGCCTGGTGAGTGAGCCTCTGGAGAGCTGGGGCCTGCTGCCGTCGAAGCCCGACTGGGCAAGCGGCCTTCGCGAGACCTGGCGCCCTGGCGAGGCCGCCGCCGGCGAGCGTCTGGACGTTTTCGTCGATGCCGGCCTCTCGGCCTATGGCGATCGGCGCGACTTTCCCGGAGAGATCGCCACCTCGCGGCTTTCGCCCCACTTGCGTTTCGGCGAGATCGGCCCGCGCCAAATCTGGCATCGGGTCACACAGGCGATCGAAGAGGGAGACGGGCGCGGGGAGGCTTACTTGCGCCAGCTCTATTGGCGCGAGTTCTCCTATCATCTCCTCTTCGACCGGCCCGATTTGCACGCGCAGCCCATGCGTGGCGAGTTC
>JBFELD010000003.1:0-27214 GCA_041552375.1 Kiloniellaceae bacterium
AATCAAAAAGGGCGCGCGCCTGATGCGCGTTGGGCAGGCCGTCGCAGATCATGGCGCGGCGGGTGCCGTCCAGAACAGTGCTCCACAGGCTGGGCTGCGCCAGACCCCCTGCCCCCAGCAATCCGGCCGCACCGTGAAGCGCCAGCGCGAACTTCGGCAGCCCGCCGTGCATCTCCCATGCGGCAGCCGCCGGAAGCAAGGTGGAGTCGACGAGTTCCTGGGCGCGGCAAATCGGGCATTCCTCGCTCATATCGTGGTTCACGAGTTCTTCGAAATCGACGTGCACCTTCTATCTCCTCTCATCTACCGATCGCGATGCGCCGTCGCCACGAGACGCTGCGAGCGCCCACGCGACCGGCTGGGCCTGACCGCGACTCCAAAGGGCCAAATCCGTGAAGTTTTTGCAAGCCCAACGTGACGACGCTCGGTTGGACCCGTGCCGCCGGGACTTTGGTCTGGGCCGCGGCGTAGGGGGCTTAATAAGGCCCCGGGATGATCTCGCTACCGTCGAAGAAACGCGACGGTCGAAAGCGGCTCAAGTCGTGTCCCGGATCGCGGTCCGTCAGCAGGTCGGCCATGATCCGGCCGACCGCGGGGCCGATGCCAAAGCCGTGTCCACTGTGCCCAGTGGCGATGAAGAGTGCTTTTATCTCATCGGCCTCGCCCAGCGTCGGCACCGCGTCCGGGGTGACGTCGATCATCCCGGCCCAGGCTTCCTCGATCCCGACCCCCTTGAGGCCCGGATAGCGGTTGGGTAGGCGCCGTTCGATCCGCCGTAGGGCGAGCGGAGAGGGAGACGGGTTCAGCACCCGCAGTCGCTCGAAGGGGCTGATCTCGTCCGCCGTCCAACGTCTTGTCGAGCCCCAGGCGCCGGGATAATCGCGTGGTGCCGCCATGCGAAGCCGGACATCCTTGGCGGATATCCGCAGCAGCTTCAGAAACTTCGTCAAATGCTTGAACGATGCCCATGAGAGGTAGTGTTCCGCCAGGTCGCCGGTGGCCAGCGAATAGCCACCATCGTCTCGCCGCCTTATCGAGAGCCCCGGCGCCGAGATATTAGGGCCATAGAGCGCCGGCGCTTCTTTTGTCCTGGCCACGGTCGACCGCACGGCGAGTTGCGGCAGGTTGATCCCGGCGTTGGCGGCGAAGTGGCCCGACCAGGCGCCCGCGGCCAACACCACCTGGGACGAGCGCACTCGGCCCTTCTCGGTGACCACGCCGGCAAGGCGTCCGGCTTCGATATCAAGCATCCGGACGGCACAGTTTTCCACCACCGACACGCCCAGGCGGCGCGCGGCTTTGGCCAGGGCGGGAACCGCGCGGAAGGGCTCCGCGCGCCCGTCGCTGGGCGTCACCATGCCGGCCCGCCACGCTCCGCCGATCCCGGGAAAGCGGGCTTTGATCTCCGCTGCGGAGAGCATCTCGGTGTCGAGTTGGTGTTGCTTGGCGAGATCGTGCCAGGCTTCGTACTTGGCGAGCCCCGCCTCGTCGTCACACAGGTAAAGGCAGCCCGAGGGGGTGAAGGTAAGGCCGGCCTCGCCGGTGCGCCCGGCCAAGCCGCGCCAGATGCGGTTGGCCTCCATCATGATCGGAAGCTCGGCCCAATCACGGCCTTGCTGGCGCACCCAGCCCCAGTTGCGGCTCGACTGTTCGCCGGACACCCGGCCCTTCTCGCAGAGCAACACCTTGACGCCCCGCTCGGCGAGGAAGAAGGCCGTCGCCGTGCCGATGATGCCGGCGCCGATGACGACGACGTCGACCTCGGCCGGTAGCGGATCGGCAAAGCCGACCGGCGAGCGGTCGGTGATCATCGGCATGACAGTCTCGGGGCCTCCTGAGCTCACGAGCAAGGCGGGCACCGGGCTTGCCGGCGTCCCGCCCTCGAGTGGAACCTGTGAGGTTGTTTAGCGCATTGGCACGGCCTCGTCGATTGCCGACAAGATCGGTTTCAAAAGTGGGGCGTCAAACGCTCTCGCCGCTCTCTCGCACCAGGGTGCATCCGGCGATGCGCCACGAGCCATCGGCCTGACGTTCCATAGTGTAGAGCGCCACGACGATGCCACCCTCGGGAAGGGCGATGCGCACCGGCTGCACGATCTTGCCGTCCATCATGGCGACCTCGTCAAAGCTATAGACCTTGGCCCGATAGACCGGATGATAGCCACGTCGCACCATGGCCAAGAAGACCTCGGCGGTGGGGAAAATCGATTTTATCCCCGGCGAGGCGAAGCGGTAGGCTCCCTCGGCGTCATCTCTGTTGAAGGCGGCGATCTGGCTGTCGATAACTTCACGGAAGGCGGCGACGTCCTCCGGCCCAGGGCTCTCGGCGACAGCGGCCGAAAGGCCGACCGAGGCCATCAGGAGGCCGAAGAGCAAAGCCAGCACGCGAATGCGCAAGGTTGAAAGCGGGGCAGGGTCGAGACGGTGGTGGGAAGACATCGATACCGCTCCTGATCGGTCGAGACGGAACAGGTACTGATCAATGTTACGCGGCAGGCGGCGACTTGGATCAGTCCCGCCGGTTTATCGGGCCAGCGTGGCAAGCGCCACTTCCGCCGTCGTCATCACCGGGTCGAGCACCGGCATGGCCAACTCGGCCTCCAGCGCGTCGCGATAGGGGGTCATCCCGGTGCAGCCCAGCACGACGCTGCCAGCACCGTCATCGTCGCGCAATTGGCGGCCCACCTCGGCAAGGCGGACCAGGGTCGCGTGCGAATCCTCGCCGAGCGCCGTAACCCCGAGGCCGACCGGGCGGTCGCCGGCGAGACGGTCGCTCAGACCCAGCGCATCGAGATAACGGCGGTGACGACCGAGAGAGCTCTTCTGGATCGATAGAATGCCGAAACGCCCCGCCGTCGTCGCGGCCTGGCGATAGGTGGTCTCGGCGATACCGAAGACGGGTTTGCTGCTGGCTCCTCGCAGTTCGGCCAGGCCGGGGTCGGAAAAACAGGCATCGATGAAAGCCAGGGCCTGCGGCTCCAAGGTCTCGACCAGCCGCAGCAAGGGCCCGACGACGTCTTTCACATGCTGGTCGGTCTCGATCCCCGGCGGACCCTCGGCCAGTGTCGCGCAGCGGATCGCCGGGCCACCGGGGCCGCGAAGGCGGATCAGCGCGGCGTCCATCGCGTCGGTCACCGCTTGGGTGCTGTTCGGGTTGATGACGATGAGGGCCGGCTCGGGCGTGGGGGCGCTCATGACTTGTTCCCCGGTGGTTCGGCGCCGGTGCGTGCGACGATCATGGCGTAGTGCTCGGTCCGGCGGTGGGCGGAGAAGTTGAACACCGTTCGTTTGTTGAACTGACAGCGGTCCAGGTCGCAGTCGGCGACGATCAGCTCGTCTCCCAAGGTCTTGGCCGCGGCGACGATGACGCCGTCCGGGTCGATGATGACGCTCCCGCCCATCAACTCATGGCCGTCCTCGATACCGCACTTGGCGACGCCGACCACCCAGGTCGCGTTCTGATAGGCGCCTGCCTGCATGCATAGATGGTTGTGGAACGTGCGTAGCTCGGGGGTTTCGGTCCCCGAGAGCGCGTTACCCGTCGGTGTGTTGTAGCCGAGCATGACCAGCTCCACATCCTGCAGCCCCATGACCCGGAAGGTCTCCGGCCAGCGTCGGTCGTTGCAGATGCACATGCCGAGGTTGCCGCCCAGCGCGCGCCAGACCGGAAAGCCGAGGTCGCCGGGCTCGAAGTAGCGTTTTTCCAGATGCTGCCAGCGCCGCTCGGGCTCGTAGTCGGCATGGCCGGGAAGATGGACCTTGCGGTACTTGCCGACCTCTCGGCCGTCGGCGTCGACCAGAATGCAAGTGTTGTAGTGATGAACCGTGCTTTCTTCCTCGCAGAGCTCGGCGTAGCCCAGGCACAGCCCCATGCCGTGGCTCTTGGCCCGCTCGAACAGCGGGCGCGTCTCCGGGTTCGGCATCTCGCGCTCGAACCAGAGGTCCATCTCGGCAATGTCTTCGGCGTACCAGCGCGGGAAGAAGGTGGTCAGCGCAAGCTCGGGATAGACGATGAGATCACAGCCCGCCCGGTGCGCTTCCTCCAGGAGCCTCAGCATGCGCCCGACCACCGCCTCGCGCCCTTCGGCTTTCTGGATCGGGCCCATCTGGGCCCCGGCAACACGCAGACTGCGGTTCATGACGGTTTTCCGCTTCACAGGGTTCGATGGTTGAAAGAAAAGCCTAAGTGCGGTCACCCTCGCCCGCAAGGCGGTGTGTCCTGTGGGCTGAGAAACCGGTCGAGTGGAGATAAGCTTACGGCTATGATGTCGCAATGAGGGCTCCATGACCCACGATCCCCAAAGACAGGATCTGCGCGCGCGCTTCGAAGAGCTTTACGAGCGCTCATTGGCGCCGGTGATGGTGGCGGTCGAACGTAAGGTGTGCGGCTGCGACTACGGCGGGTCGAGCTGGACCACCCGCGGGGAAGCCGAGCGCATCGCCGGCCTCCTGGGCCTCAAGGCGGGCCAGCGCCTCTTGGAGGTCGGCGCGGGCTCCGGCTGGCCAGGCCTCTATCTCGCCGAGCTTACCGGGTGCGACGTCGCCTTGGCGGATCTTCCCGTCTCGGGCCTTCGCATCGCCCGTGAGCGGGCGGCCCAAGATGGGCTCGCGGGCGCGTGTTGGGCCGTGCTCGCCGATGGCGCTTCTCTGCCGTTTCGCGATGCCAGCTTCGACGCCATCAGTCACAGCGACGTGCTCTGTTGTTTGCCGGACAAACGCGGTGTTCTCGCGGCCTGCCGCGGGGCGGTTCGCATCAGCGGGCGCATGGTCTTCTCGGTCATCGCCGTCGCCGCCGGTCTGTCGCCGGGCGACTATGCGCGGGCGGTGGAAAACGGGCCCGAGTTCATCGAGCTGGACGGCGACTATCCGACGCTCCTGGCGGCGACCGGCTGGGCCGTCCTTGACCGCATCGACCTGACCGATGACTACGCTGCCTCCTGCCGGCGGCAGATCCGGGCCGACGAGGAGATGTCGGTGGATTTACGCGCACTTCTCGGCGCCGCGGAGTACGAGGAACGCTTGGCCGACTGGCACACGAAGCTCGATGTGTTGGGCGAGGGCCTTCTACGACGCGAGCTCTTCGTCACCGTGCCGGCGTGACCTCCTAGGCCAAGTTCTTTCGGAAGAAGGCCAGCGTGCGCGACCAGGAGAGCCGTGCGTCCTCCTCGTCGTAACGCGAGCCGGTCGGATTGGCGAAGGCGTGATCGGCTTCGTACCAGTGGACCGTGAGGTCGTGCTTGCCGGCGTCCTCCATCGCCGCCTCGAAGCCGCCGACCATGGCCGCGTTGATGCGCTTGTCCAGAGTTCCGAAATGTCCGAGGACCGGCCCGGCGAGGGGAGCGAGCTGCTCTGCGGTTTTGGTGACGTTCCCATAGTAGATCACAGTGGCATCGACCGGGGTCGCCAGAGAGACGTTGAGTGACCAACCGCCGCCGAAGCACCAACCGACCGTCCCGACCTTGCCGGTTCCCGCCTCGTGACCTTGGAGCCACTGGGCCAGGGCCGTCAGATTTTCCAATCCGGCCACCGGGTCGAACGCGGTGACGAGGGCCTTGGCTTCCTCTCGTGTCATGCCGACCTTGCCGTCATAGATGTCGGCGGCGAGCGCGATATAGCCCTCGACCGCCAGCTCCTGGGCGACGGCCTTGATTTGATCGTTCAAGCCCCACCACTCGGGCACCAGCAGGACCGCCGGCGCGGGCAGGCGCTCCGGCAGGGCGAGCGCGCCCAGGGCCGTGCCGCCGGAGGGTGTTGCCACGCTGATTTGCTCCAGTCGTCCGGCGGCGGCGCGCGCCAGCTCGGGGTAGGCGAGAACGGTGGCCAGCGGCAGGCTGCCCAACCCCATCAGAAAGCGCCGGCGTGCCAGATCCGATACCTCGGGCAAGGGTCGGTCATTAGATGTCGTTCCACAGCCTGTCACATCACACATCGCAATTGGGTCTCCCGTTGTCCTGTCGCATGGCCCACCTTATGCGGCAGATGACATTAGAGCGACGTCGTCCGGCCCGTTCAATCCTATTGCGACAACGGCATGAACGCGTGGTATCAGCAGGTATGCGCCACCGTCGTCTGCTGCTAGAGTGGAAACATGACGTCCGAAAAACCGACCTCCCCGAGTCCCGGACCGGCGATCGATGGCCGTGACACAAGCCCTAAACCGGGCGCTGAGCCTACACTGCCGCGGAGTTTGAGTGGTATGAGCCACGAGTTGCGCACGCCGCTCAACGCCATCATCGGATACAGCGAGCTCCTCATCGACCAGGCGGCGGATACGGAACGCAAGGAGATGGTTGCCGATCTGGAAAAGATCCGCGATGCCGGGCGGCACCTGCTTTCCGTGATCGAGCGTCTGTTGCAGCAGGCAGATGACCCCACCGACAAGGAAGCATCGGGGTCCTAAGGGCTTATTGTGAGAAGTGCGCTTCGATCCGGTCGAAGGCCCGCTCGATCGTCTCTTCCTCGACGCAATAGGCCATGCGCACGTGGTGTTCGCCGGTCGGCCCGAAGGCGGCGCCCGGCGTCACCGTCACACGTGCCTCCTCAAGTAGTCGGATGGCGAAGTCCTGGGACGTGGTGTGCTCGGCGGTGATGCGCGGAAAGACGTAGTAGGCCCCCTCGGGCCGGCTGTAGGAGAAGACGTGCGGCACCGCGTCGAGCCGCTCGCAGATGAGCTTTCGCCGCTCACCCAGGATGCGCTCGAACTCGGCCAAGTGCTCGGCCTTGCCCGAGAGAGCGGCGATCCCCGCGACTTGCGAGATTCGTGGGGTGCAGATCAGAGTCGCGTCGTGGACCTTCAGCATCTGGTGCTTCAAGAAGCCGGGCACCACCGCATAGCCGAGGCGCCAGCCGCTCATCGCGTAGGTCTTGGAGAAGGTGAAGAGATAGGCGATGTGACCGGCGAGTTCGGCCACGGAGGCAAGGTCGAAGAAGTCTTTGCGGTTCTCGTAAAGGAAATGCCGATAGGGGTCGTCGAGGATGATCAGAATATTGGCATCGCGCGCCACCTCGCCGACGCGCCGCAGCTCCGTCTCGCTGAAGATCTTGCCGGTGGGATTGGAGGGCGTAACCAGAATGATGGCCTTGGTCTTCTCGCCGATCAGCCCAGGCAAGGCGTCCAGGTCGAGCCGCCAGTCCGCCGCCTCGTCCAACCGCCAATAGACGGGAGTGCCGCCGCAAAGCTGGATTTGTTGGAAATGCGAGGCGAAGCCGGGATCGGTGACGATGATCTCGTCGCCCGGGTCGATCAGGACGTGCAGGATGGCGTTCATGCCTTGCATGTTGCCGGCCGTGATCAGGACGTTTTCATCGGCGTCGATCTCCGGGCCGATTGCCGAGCGATCGGCGGCGGCCAGCCGGCGCAGCTCCGGCAAGCCGTCAGGCAGGGCGTACTTGCCGATGTCCGGATCGGCCTCCAGCTCGCGCTCCACCGCCTGGCGGATGTAAGCGGGCGTGCGGAAGGAGGGGAGCCCCCAGGTGAGCGAGGCGGCACCTTCAATGCGGGCGCTACGCATCGCCATGTCTTTGATCGCGGAAAGCCTCATCCCCGCGACCGATCTCGAGACCCACGTGTCCTGTGTGCTCATGTCGCTCCTCGTCCTCAGAGGGTGTCGTCACCCGATCGACCTACCCCCGATTGTATCGAGCGGCGATCCTGCTTAAGCTCGATCCTAGATCATGAATGCCAGGGCGAGAAGCCGGCGGGTCGAGGACGCGCGAGGAACCGAGATGACCGATCCATTTGCTTTAGGTGACGATCTGGGGCCGGCCAAGGTTATCCATGTGCAAGAGCCGGCCATCGGTCTTCGCGGCGTGCTGGTGGTCGACAACGTTGCCGCCGGGCCATCGATCGGTGGTCTGCGCATGGCCGAGGACGTCAGTGCTGAGGAGTGTTTTCGCCTGGCCCGCGCCATGACCTTGAAGAACGCGGCCGCCGGCCTGCGCCACGGCGGCGGTAAATCGGTCCTCTTCGGTGACCCCAAGATGCCGCGAGCGGACAAGGAGCGTTTGGTGCGCGGCTTCGCCGCGGCGCTTGGTGA
This sequence comes from Kiloniellaceae bacterium, assembly GCA_041552375.1. GTDB lineage: Bacteria > Pseudomonadota > Alphaproteobacteria > Kiloniellales > Kiloniellaceae > JAJFGK01. The sequence goes on from JBFELD010000003.1 coordinate 8,037, forward strand.
CATCTCAGACTACATCTTCGGGCCGGACATGGGCACCGACGAGGTCGCCATGAGCTGGGTGCACGACGAGATCGGCCGCGCGGTCGGTCTCATTCGTGAGATCGGCGGTATCCCGCTGGACGAGATCGGCGCCACCGGCTGGGGCCTGCTCCACGCCGCCGAGGTTGCGAGCGTGCGGGCTGGCTTGAGCATCTCGGGCGCGCGCGTGGTGGTCCAAGGGTTCGGTGCCGTCGGCCGCCATGCCGCGCGGTTCCTCGCCGAGAAGGGCGCTCTGCTGGTCGGTGCCAGCGATTCGCGGGGGACCATCAGCAACCCCGAAGGTCTCGATTTTGCGGCGCTCAGCGACCTCAAGGCGGCGGGCAAGAGCGTCGTCGATCTCGATCAGGGGGCGCGTGGCGGGGTCGAGGCGGTCATCGACGTTCCTTGCGACATTTGGATCCCGGCAGCGCGCCCGGACGTGATCACCGCGGCCAACGTCGAACGGCTCGACACCAAGCTTGTGCTTCAAGGCGCCAACGTGCCGATCACCTATGAGGCCGAGTGCCGGCTGCACGAGAAGGGGATCGTGAACATTCCGGACTTCATCGCCAATGCCGGCGGCGTTATCTGTGCAGCGACGGAGTATTCGGGCGCGAGCGAGAGCGCCGCCCTTGAGGCCATTGCCGAGAAGATCCGCCGTAACACCGAAGAGGTCCTGACGATGGCGGCCGGCCGCCAGACCTCGCCGCGCGACGCGGCCAACGCGCTGGCGCTTGCCAGGGTGCGACGAGCCATGGAGATCCGGCGCTGGTCGATTTATCGATGACGGTCGGGCCTCGGCGGGGGAAATTAGCAGATGTCTGACCGGCGAGAGGAGCGCACGCAAGACGGCCGGCACACTGGGTTTTTGTTTCTGCCCACGTTGCTCCTGGCGATTGGAGCGCTCGTGCTGCTCTCCGTCGGTTCTGTCTTCCTGCTGCAGTGGACCTCAGGCCGCGGGCTCATTCAGGAGTTCGCCAAGCGCCTGATCGCGCGTAATCTCCATAGCTCGGAGCTGGCGTTGCGCAATCATCTCGACGCCGCCGTGTTTCAGGCCAATTTCGTCGCCGATGCGATCGTCGCGGGCCGCCTTTCCATTGCCGAGCCTAAGATCGAACCCTTCCTTGTCGGAAGTCTTGCCGCGGCACCTCAAATTGGCGGCATCGTGCTGGTCGATAGTGACGGTAAGGGATGGATCGTGGGGCGTGACGGCACGGGCTATGGATACCTTTCGCGGCTGCTCGACATCGCCGGTGACGAGCAACTCATCGCCATCGCTGAAGAGGCCCGACGTCGACAAGGGGCTTATTGGGGCGATCCGGTCTATCGGGAGGGGCCCCGGAAAACTTTTTTGAGCTACCGCGTTCCGATCAGACGGGCGGGTGATTATGTCGGCTTTCTCGCCGTCGCGATCTCGACCGAAGAGCTTTCCGCCCTGACCGGCGATCTCAGTGATCCGCCGCGTCAAACGACATTCATGCTCTATGGCCGTGATGCGATCCTCGCTCACCCGCTCATGGCTGGTGGGACATTCGGTGGATCACCCCAGACGCCCCTGCCGGCGCTGGCTGACTTCGGTGACGTGGTGATCGAAGACGTCTGGGGGGCATCACGTGAGCTGATCGGAGGGATCGAAGCACCCCCGGGGGCCGATGTGCGCCAAGTCAGCGTCGGTGCCCAGAGCTACATGATTTTCACGCGCGCGGTTCCCGGCTATGGCGACGGCTTGATCCAGGTTGGATCCTATCTTTTGGCCAGCATGGTCGATGCGCCGATCAGGCAGTTCTATTGGGCGACGGGGGTCGCGCTCGCTTTTCTGGTCGGCTCCTTGGTTGCCACCGCCTTGCTTGTGGGGGCGATTGCGCGCCCGATCCGGCGCGCGGCACAAGGCGCGGCCGCCATCGGTGCGCTCGATTTCGACAAGGTGGCCCCTCTGCCACGAAGCGCATTTCGCGAGATCAACGATCTCAGCCTATCCTTCAACGCCATGCTCGAGGGGTTGCGCGCCTTCGGGCGCTACGTGCCGCACACGCTGGTCACGCGCCTGATCAAGGAGGGACGCGTCGGCTCACGCTCGGAGGAGCGGGAGCTTGCGATCATGTTCACGGACATCGCTGGCTTCACCTCGACCTGTGAGGATCTGTCGGCGGCGGAGGTTGCTGATTTCGTCAACCACCACTTGGCGCTGGTCACCCGCTGCATCGAGCAGGAAGGTGGGACCATCGACAAGTACATCGGTGATGCGGTCATGGCCTTTTGGGGTGCGCCGAACCGGGTCGACAACGCCAGCGAGTGCGCCTGTCGCGCCGCCGTCGCGATCCAACGTGCGATTGCTGGCGACAATGCCGAGCGCGTCTCCGGCGGTCAGGCTCCGGTGCGTATGCGCATCGGCATTCACACGGGTCCGGTCGTTGTGGGTGATATTGGCGCGCCGAACCGGATCAACTACACCATCGTCGGCGATGCGGTGAACGCGACCCAACGGCTGGAAGCTCTCGGAAAGACGGTCGACGCCGACACCGACGCGGTCGTGTTGATCAGCAAGGACGTTCGGGAGACGCTGCCCGCGAGCTTCAAGGTCGTCGACCGCGGCGCCCATGTGGTCAAGGGCAAGCATGAACCACTGGCCGTCTATCAGCTTATCGATGGCCCGCCGTCAGCTTGACCGCAGCGCCTCCACGACGGCTCTGAATTCCTCGCGCGTGATCAGGCCGTCGCCGTTGGTGTCGAAGGCCTCGAACTTGCCGAGCGGCGACTCGATGAACTCGTAGCCGCTGATCGCCCCATCGCCATCCTGATCGATGGTGCTGAAGCTTTCGTCCGACATGCGCGTCTCGTCACGCTCGATCTGGCCGTTCCGGTTGGCGTCGAAGGCCGATATGACCTGGATCTTGTTGACGTCGAATTCGGTCCGATCGATCGCGCCATCGCCGTTGGTGTCGAACATGTCGAAGATCTCGTTCGGATCGCCCGGGACCTGCGCGCGCCCTGGTTCGCTCAGGCCCATCATCGCGATCAGACAAGCCGCCAACCAAAAGACCGGTCGCGGCACCTTACAGGGGCGTGGTTGGGCCGTCGGGCCTGCGTGAAGGTGCATCATCCGATCCTCATCCGAGCGGTGGGATGCCATCACACTGGATTTCGGGTGTGCGGTCAACGCCCGGCATCGCTTATCAATGGTTGCATCTACCGGAGGGCTTCGGCCATAAGCGCAGGGCCGCGCCGTCGTACGGCTTGTCGTCGGCTTCGGCCCGGCTTACCTTCGTCTTTCGCGCCAAGGCGGCAAGGCGCAACAGTGCCCTCATCAAGGTGATCGGTCATGACCTGGGAACTCTATCTCGCTTTTTGCGTCGCGACAGCGATCCTCATCATCATGCCCGGGCCGGTGGTCAGCCTGGTGATTGCCAATGCCCTGACACACGGCACCGACAAGGGCATCGTCACGGTGGTTGGCGCGCAGGCGGCAATCCTGATCCAGCTGATCGTCGTGGCCTTGGGCTTGTCCTCGCTCATGGTGGTCATGGCTGGGTGGTTCGAGTGGCTGCGTTGGATCGGCGCCGCCTATTTGATCTGGCTCGGCATTCAGAAGTGGCGTGCCACGCCCCTTTTACCCGAGGAGCGGCCGAGCGGCACCAGGCAAGGTGGCGCGATTTTTCTGCAAGGCTTCGTGATCGCGCTCACCAACCCGAAGTCACTCTTCTTTCTGGCCGCGTTCTTTCCGCAGTTTATCAATCCGACCAGCGCGGCCGGGCCTCAACTATGGCTGCTTTGCCCGACTTTTCTGGTGATTGCGGCGATCTTCGACAGCAGCTACGCCCTGCTTGCCGGCCGTGCCCGGGGCTGGCTCAAGGACCGCCGTCATGTTTTGCTCGGCGAGCGCATCACCGGCAGCTTCTTGATCGGTGCCGGTGCTTGGCTGGTTCTCGCCCGGCGGTGATCAGGTCGCTGGCCGGCTTGAGGTGGCAGGCCAGCTGAAGGCCACCGCGGCGAGGATGTAGACCAGCGCGGCGACAAGGACCACCGCGTTGAGGCCGAAATGAATGGCCAAGACCTGGGCCAGCACGGCACCCATCACCGACGCACAGCCATTCAAGCCCCAGGCCCAGGGAACAAGTCGAGGGCGTGCCTCCGACAGCTCGGCCAGGCCCAAGGGAAAGGGCAACCCCATGCAGAAAGCGAGCGGTGCGATCAAGATCAGGGACACAGCGATGCGCGCCAGCTCGCTTAGGATGATCAGACGCTCGAAAACCATCGGCAGGGCGAAGAGATAGGCCACCGACATGGCGGCGATGAGGCTGGTGGAGAGAACCACAGCCGAGCGTCGGGTCGCCAAGGGCGCGGGCCGGGCATCGTCTGGGGTTTGCGCGCCCATCCTCGTGGAGAGGGCACTGCCCAGGCCGGCGAAGAACAGGAACCCGGTGATCACGACCGCCGCGGCGTAGAGGGGGTTGCCGAGAAAAAGGATGAAACGCTGGATGAAAGCGATCTCGATGAACAGAAAACCTAATCCCAGCGCAGCGAAATAGAGGAAATTGCGGACCTTGCCATCGCCACCGACGCCGCGCTGATGCCAGAGCCACAGCGGCAACAGGATCAGGATGAGGCTGAGCGGCAGCGCTTGGATAAGGGTAGCCGCCAGGATCGGGTAGCCCCATTCGAGAAAACCCGCCGCGCGTGCCGACCGCTCCAGGAACTCGGGCAGGGAGCGCCACTTGAAAAAGTCGTGAAAATACGGGCGATCGTCGCCGGCCGGCGCGATGTCGAACTTGTAGCGCGCCATGAACTCGGCGGCGCCCTCGCCGGCCAGTGCCACGGCACCCTGATAGAGGAAAGGCTCCGCCATGCGGTTGAAGCGGTTGACCTCCTCGGCCTTCACGTCGTCCAGAAAGGCGATATCGAAGGAGCGCGCCTCGGCAAAGCCCCGAATGTCGCCACTGTCGCTGGTCGTGATGTTGCTGTTCTTGATCAGAAGCGTCGCCGTGCTCCATCCGCGGATGAGCGCCAGGCGTCGGGCGGGCTCGGTAACACCCTCGCGGCGAAGCGCTTCAAGCGCCGTGGCGAAGAGTTTCAAGCTTTCTCGGGGCGGGAGCTGAACCCAACCGGTGATTGCTACTAGGCCACCGGGGCGAAGATGGCGGACGTAATCCTGGAAGGCCTCTACCGTGAAGAGATGGTTTTCGCCCAGGCTGCCGCCGCCGCCGCTTCCGCCGTCCAAAAGTGAGAGTTGAATCAGGTCCCACCGCTCGTCACTTTGCGCCAGGAAGGACCGCACCTCTCGCGCATGAGCCTGGACCTCCGGGCGGTCGTAGAGGCCGCCGGCAAAGTCTCGATGGTGATCGCGCATGAGGCTGATCAGGTCCGGGTTCACCTCCAAGGCGTCGACCGTGGTGGCCTCGTGATAGATGGCCTGCAACACGGGCGCTCCGCCGCCGGCGCCGACGACCAGGACACTGGGCCCATTCAGCAGGTGATAAGGCAAGGCCGAGGTGGTGAAGTCCAGGTAGGCAAGCGGTGCCAGGTCACCATCGAAGGCGGTGATAACGCTCAAGGCGTCAGCGTCGGTGAAGATGCCGAGCTGTGCGGGCGGGCTCTGCGTGTTGTTGAGGCTGAGGCCCGGCGCGTGGCGCAGGGGCACCTCGCGGCTTTCGATCACGCTCAGATAGCCAAGCGGATTGGAATGAGTGTCGACGACGTGGGTGCCTGGGACCTCCAGGGCGCGCGGCAGGGCCTTGTAGGGCGAGGGATGGGGGTCGCTCCAGGTGGACGGCATCGCTAGGACCACGGCCAGGATCCCAAGACAAAGCGTGGCGGCGAATCCCCTGGAGCGACTTCCTTCGATCCGCGGCACGGCGAGCAGCGCACCAAGAAGGGCTAAGCTCGCGACCAGCATCAGCGCCGGCACCGGATCGAGAAGGAAGAGCAGGGCGACGATACCGATGCTGCCGGCGGCCGAACCAATCAGGTTGACGGCGTAGATGCGCCCGATCCGTCCGCGGTAGTGAAGAAAGCTGAGGCCGATGCAGGTGGCGCCGAAGAAAAACGGCACCAGAAAGATGACGTAGAGGCCGAGCAGGAAAAGAAGCTGCCGCGGCTCCCAGATCAGCGCCGGCGCATTGAAAGGCAGGCTCTGACCGGCAACATAACCAAGAAAGGCGGTGAGGCCGAAGAGGGCGGCGCTGACGGCAAAGGCGGCGGCGAAGCGCGGCAGGAGCCAGTCGCGCGTCAGGGCCAGAAAGGTGCCGCTGGCACCGAAGCCGAGCAGCGCGATGGAGATCACCATGTAGGTGAAGTGGTGCCACTGCACGATGGAAAAGAGGCGGATCAGCAAAACCTCATAGGCGAGGATGCTGGCGGAGACGAGGGCGAGCGCCGCCCTGATCAACGGGCCTCTCGGACCAGAGGCACGAAGCGGACCGCGAGCACCTGACGCGTGGTCACGCGGCCGTCGGCTAACTTGTCGATCAGCACCAGTTGCTGGGTGACGTAAGGACTGCCGACCGGGATGATCATCTTGCCGCCGGGCTTCAGTTGCGCGACCAGGGGCGGCGGTATATGGCCGGCGGCCGCGGTGACGATGATGGCGTCGAAGGGGCCGCACTCCGGCCAGCCGTAGTAGCCGTCGCCGATCCGCGTCTCCACGTTGTCGAGGCTGAGGTCATCCAGTACGTCGGCGGCTCTCTCACCCAAACCGGGCACGATCTCGATCGAGCAAACCTTGTGCACCAGCTCTGCCAGCACCCCCGCTTGGTAGCCGGAGCCGGTGCCGAGCTCCAGCACCACGTCGTCGGGCTCGAGCTCCAACAGATGGGTCATGAAGGCGACGATCAACGGTTGCGAGATGGTCTGGCCATAGCCGATAGGCACCGGCCGGTCGGCATAGGCCTCGCCGCGCCGATCTTCCGGCACGAAGAGGTGACGCGGCAGCGCGCCCATAACCTCCAGAACGCGGGCGTCCATCTGTCGCGCGCCGAGCTCGGCTTCCAGGCTCCAAGCATAGCGCTCGATCACCTCGATCATGCGTTGCCGCTTTGCGGCGAAGTCATCCCGAGCCTGGGCGGTCAAGGGGCACGCGAGGGCGAACATCAGAATTGCAGTCGACAACAGGAGCAAGCGCGGCATGCGATGGGCCTTCCTGTGGGGCGCCGAGAGGGGCACCGGTCCTCAGTCTATACCCAATTGGGCCGGGTTGAGCGATGATCCGCATCAAGGGGCTCGACAGCGGCCCGGTGCCGTCAAATACTGGCGTGGGAATCAGTCGAAGAGGGGTGCGAGCATGCTGTTCATGGTCATAGAAACCTTCCGGGATGGCGACGCCCGGCCGGCCTATGCCCGCTTTCGCGAGGACGGCCGACTGCTGCCCGAGGGCTTGACCTATGTCGATAGCTGGGTCGACGCCGCCTACAGCCGCTGCTTTCAGGTCATGGAGTGCGACGATCTGGCCTTGCTGCAGGAATGGGTGGCGGCCTGGTCGGACTTGGTGGCCTTCGAGATCTTTCCCGTGGTTCCCTCCAAGCAAGCTGCCGAGACCCTGGCGGCGGCCGAGGACGACGGCTCAGCTTGAGCCGGACCCGCGCGCGCAGTCGAGCATGGGGCCGAGCTGCGCGACCCTCGTGCCGATGGTGGCAACTCGCGCGTTGAGGAAGTCCGTCGGCCTGGTAGGTGACCAGTCCAGTGGGTTTGGCAGGATTGCCGCCAATAGCCTGGCCTCCCGACGCGTCAATTTGGCCGCGGGCTTGCCGAAATGGTGCCGCGCCGCAGCTTCCGCGCCATAGATACCGGGACCCATTTCGGCGACGTTGAGGTAAATCTCGAGGATTCCCTCCTTGCTCATGATGAACTCGAGCTGCGGTGTCAGCCAGGCCTCGGCCGCCTTGCGAAACCAGGTGCGCCCAGGCCAAAGCAGCAGGTTCTTGGTCGTCTGCATCGAAATCGTGCTGGCCCCGCGCAGGCGCCCCTTGCCCCACCAGTCCTTCACCGTCTCGCCGATCTGTGCGACATCGAAACCCCAGTGCGAGCAAAAGAGGTTGTCCTCCGAGGCGATGACAGCTTCGGCCAGGTGCGGCGAGATTTGCTCCAACGGTGTCCACCTGTAGTCCCGCGGGTAACCTTCGCTCGATCGAATGAGCATGAGAGGCGTGATCGGTGGTGGCACGATGCGATAGACGAGAAAAACCAACGCCGGCCCGCACAAGAGCACCAGGAGCGCCGTCAGCAATAGACGCCGCAAGGGACCTGAGACGCCACGGGCCTTGCGGCGCGATCGACGGTCGGCCCTGCGCTTGCGCGCCTGCCCTTTGCTGGGCCTTTTCCGGGAACGAGCCTCGGTCATTATCCTCCGCGCCACTCTAAGAACGAAAAAGCCAGCAAGCAGGTCAGGTCGCGGCGGCACGCCCGAGGAACATGGTGACGATCCCGGCGATGACCAAGCCCGCGCCGAGCAGTTGTTGCCAAGTCAGCGTCTCTTTGAACAGGAAAAAAGAAACCCCGACGGTGATGACAATGGTACCGCTGACGATGGCGGGTACGGCCAAGTTCGCGGCCATGGGCTTGCCACCGCCGAGGCCGCCGAAGAGATAGAAATAGCCGATCTCCGCCGCGCCGATGCAAAGCCCGGCTGCCGCCGCCCAAGCATAGGCGGGCGCCGAGAGCTTCAACACCACATCGCTATGGCGCAGGTGCAAGAAGACGAAGAAACCGGCAGAGGCGCTCAGCGCCGCGAGCTGCAGGCAAATGGTTGCCAAAAGCGTCGTCGTTGCCTGTGGCGGCACGAAGTCGCTCGACACTTTGATGAGCAGGTTGTAGCCGGCATAAAACACGGTGACGAGGATCAGCAGCAAGACAGGTGACATGGCTCGGGGTTCCAATTGGTGGTAGCCGCTGGCCGGAGTTACAGACCGCGGGCGGCGGCTTGGTCTTCGGCGTAGTCTTCCCCGGCGATATGCAACTCGACCCCCGCCTCTAGAAGGGCGGTGCGCAGGTCCCGGGGCGGCTCGGCATCGGTGATCAGGTGATCGAGATCGGTGAGCGGGCAGACCAGCTCCAGCGAGCGGCGGTCGAACTTGGTCTGGTCGCAGAGGAGGAAGCGGCGCTCGCTGCGTTCGATCATGCGGCGCTTGATCCAGCTCGCCGCCGAGTTCAACTCCACCGGACCTTCCGTGGTCAGGCCGCTGGCGCCAATGAAGGCTTTGGTCGCGTGGAAACGGCCGAGGAAGGAGACCGTCTCCAACCCGAAGGTGCCACCTTCCTGAACATCGTAGTCCCCCGGGCAGAGGACGACCCTGAGATCCCCCGCCTGGCCGAAGGCCAGCGCCACGCCCAGGCAGTTCGTGAGCACGGTCACCGAGCGCGACGTGCCCGCGAGCTGCTTGGCGAAATGCGTGGTCGTCGATCCGGAATCGATCATCAAGACGTCGCCGTCCTCGACCAGGTCGGCGGCTTTGAGCCCCAAACGCGCACGCCCGGCGACGTGGTACCGGAAGCGCTCGTTGACCGCGGGCTCGTGGGACAGGCTATGGGCAGCCGCACCGCCATAGGTCCGATCGACCAGCCCCTGACGGCTAAGCTCATCGATGTCGCGGCGCACGGTTTCGGCCGAGACCGCGAAGGTGGTTGCCAGCTCCGATATTCTGACCGTCGGGCTCTGCCGCAGCGCGGCGATGATGCGCTCGAAACGCTCGCTCCGCTTCAGGCGGCGCGGGCTCATCGGGTTGCCTCTTTAAAATAGGTTCGGATCATCCAATCCTCCGCTGTCCGCGGCGAGATCGAGGACGGTATAGCGGTCGCGGATCTGGCGCCCGTGACGTACGGCGTCCTGATAGAACGTCGCGGGCCAGCCGATGTCCTCCGGCCGGGTCGGTGCGCCGGCCCGTCGCAAGACCGCCTCCAGCTCGTCCGTACTCATGGCCACCGCGTCCATGCGGGCCCGGGCCTCGTCCCAGATCGCCGTCAAGTGCGCGTTCAGCACTTCGATCTCGCCCATGCGTTGGCGCTTGGCGGTGAACTCGCGCCAGCAGGTGGCCCCCAACTCGGTGCCGAAGTGGGCCTTGAAGTCCGCCTCGCTTTCCGAGCCCTGAGAGATCCGCGGCGGGCCGTTCGCCAAAAGCCGCTCCTGCAGCCGTGCCATGGTGAGGGTGGCGATGCCGATCTGCTCGCCATGGAAGCTCTCGGGCCAATCCGAGGGGGCCATCATCTCGGCATAATGGGCGATCAAGTGCTCGCCCTGGCTTGCCGGGAAGCTTCCGCCACAGATCGTCATGCCGAAGCCGGACATCACCAGGGTGCGTGCCAGCCGTTGCATGGCCGCGATGTCGCCGCTCATGAGGGCCTCGCTGTTGGCGAAAAGCTCGGCCTCGTCCTTGCGCAGCAGCACGAAGGGCGCCTCGCGATACCCTTCACCCAAAAGGAGATGGGCCAGAAGCCAGTCGACCTGCGCGGTGGGTCGGCACAGGCTGTCGCCCAAGCCCGCGCGGATCATGCGCGGCGGGGCTTGGGAGAGCACCTCGAGATCCAAAAAGACGCCACGCGCGGCGGTGGCTTGTATCGACTTCTTGTGCCCCTCGACGGTGATCGCCGCGTTGACCGACGTATAGCCGTTCATCGAGGGTGCCGTGCCGAAGACCGCATAAGGCTTACCGTCCAAGGCGGCGGCATACTTGCACAGATCGTTGATGGTCCCCGCGCCGACGGCCAGATAAGCGTCGCAACCGGCGGCCTCACGGCGGATTCCTTCCACCGTCTCCTGGTCGGCATGAGGGTGTCCGGTCAACCGCACCTCTTGCAGCCGGACCCGGCCGTCGAGCGCCTTGCCGACGCGCTTGCCGAGCACCCGATGGGTGTTCTCGTCGCTGACCAGGGCGAGGTGATGGCCAAGATCGAGGGAAGAGACCAACTCCGCTTCCTGACCCGCCAAGGTCTCGGTGATCACCACCTGGCGCGTTGGCACGGAAATAGGCGGCCCGCCGTCGGGATCTTCCAGGCGCCCCGCGAGAAGGGCCTCGAGCGGATCGTCAGCCATCATCGGGCTCCTGAGTGTTGTTTTCGAACAAAGGGCAGAGGCTCTCGAAAAGCTGGTGATAGGTGTGGTAGGCGTCGTCGTAGGCCGCCCGATGTGCCGTGTCGGGCTCGATAGTCTCGTTCTTGCCGCCCAGAAGGCCGGCACAGCTTGCCAGGTCGGGTTGCAGCCCCCCGGCGACGGCCGCGCAGAGAGCCGCCCCCAGGGGCGAGGTGTCCAGTTCCTCGGGGACCTGCACGGGAAGTCCGGTGCAATCGGCCCGGATTTGGCCCCAGAGCCGGCTTCGCGCACCGCCGCCTAAAAGAAGGATCGACTCCAGAGGGACCAGCAGCTCCGTCAAGCGCTCGACCACGTCGCGCATGGCGAAGGCACAGCCTTCCAGCATTGCGCGGCTCAGGTGTCCCGGTCCATGAGCCGGCGTCAACCCGTAAAAGCACCCTCGCGCGTTGGCGATCCAGCGCGGTGCCATGGCGCCGCTGAGGGCCGGCAGGAAAATAACGCCCTCGGCGCCGGGGGAGACCTCGGCCGCCAAGCTGTCGAACGCGCCGAAGTCCGGGATCTGAAGCAGGCCGCGTAGCCATTCGACCCCTCCGCCGGAGAGCCAGCCGGGGTTTTCGAGAAAGTACCCCCCGGCGGCATAGCCGTGGGTCTCCAGCAGGCCGCCGGCATCGATTTTCGCTTGGCTGTCGAGCGCGCCTACCACCTCGGCGGTGCCGAGCACGCAGGCGAGCCGGCCGGGCGCGATCAGTCCGGCGCCCAGCGGGGTAGAGAAATCGTCGCCTGTGCCGACGGCCACCGGCAACCCTTTCGGCAGCCCCGTCAGCTCGGCCCCCTCGGTGGTCAAGCCGCCGGCCTGTTCGCTCGCCGCGGCGATGCGCGGCAACTCCGAGGGCTCGATCTCGAAAGCCGAGAGAAGCTCCGGGTGCCAGTCCTCCTCTTCGAGGCCATAGAGCATTGTCGTGGAGGCGAGGCCACGATCGAAGACCGCCTCTCCGGTGAGGCGCGCCACCATGTAGGAGACCGGCTGATGAAAGCGTGCCGGCGCCTCGTCGCTGTCGAGGTGGTGTTTCAACCAGCGGATCTTGGCTGCCATGTGGCTGGCATCGCGGGTAACGCCGGTCAGGTGCCTCAAACGCGCTTCCTCGACCACCTCGGCCTCGGCCTCGGCGCGGCGATCCATCCAGATCAGGCAGGGGCCGAGCGGCCGTTCCCAGGCGTCCACGGCAAGGCAACCGTCCAGTTGACCGGCGATGCCCAATGCGCGGACCTCGCTTGGGGCGACCTCGGCGTCGATGAGGGCTTGGCCGATCGCAGGGCCCAAGGCCCGCTCCCACAGCCGAGGCGCCTGCTCGGCCCATCCCGGTCTCGGGTAGTCGGGCGCGTAACCCCGCGCGGCGCGGCCGAGCACGCGAAAGTCGTCCGCGGCGACGACGCTGACCTTTAGGCTTTGAGTGCCTATATCGATGCCGACGATGGCGATAGCCCGCCTCCGGTCCTGAGCGGCCGTCAACCGGCCGCGAGGAGAATATCATGAAGCTGCGAGCGAAGGGCACCCTTGCGCGGCGAAAAGGACCCGTCGAATGCCGCCGTACCGATGGTGAAGGCGTCGACCCCGGCCTCGGCGATCTCGCGCACCCGCTCAGGTGACCCGATCGAGCCGGCGATGATCAATCGGCCCGTCAGGGCCGCGCGGGCGGCGCGCACGAGATCCAGTGGCGGCGCGTCCACCGCGCGATAGGCTAGAAGATCGACCCCGGCGCAGCCCGCCGCCTCGATACGCCGGCAATCCTCGGCGATCTCCTCCGGGTCACCGCGCAGTCGCGTCGGGTGATCTTCCGGGCGGCCCGGGAAGGGATAGTACTCGATGCCGCTGCCTTCCAGTATCGCCAGCATGGCGGCGACGTCCGAGCCGCCGAGCAAGCGGTCGACACCGATCTTGACCGCCGTGCGCGCCGAGCGCAGGCAGGCTTCTTCGCTGGTGCTGACCACCTCCATATAGCTGACCGCACCTTGGGCCTTGATCCGCGCGTTCAGCTCGGCCAGGACGCCGCGTTCCACGCCGATGTCCTTGAAGCCGATGTGACGCACGCCGCTTTCCCAAATCAGGTCCAGGACCGAGAGGCAATCCTCGATGGTCTGGTCCTCCCGGGTCAGCATGAAGATGAAGTCCACCTTTTGGATTCCTAATGTGATCCGTGATCGAAGCGAGTCATAACTTGGAGAGTAGCGCAAAAAAATTGGTAAGTTCAACATAGATTATGGAAATTGCGCCTTAAACGTGTTACGGTCCCCACAAAATTGCCGATGCTGGTCAAGGGTCCTCGGTCACGAGGCGAGGCCGCCCCTCTTTCTTTTGGCTTCGGGCTCATCCTCGGTCCCGCCGGCATCGAAATCAGAAGGGAGCAGGGGTAGAGATGACAAGTGAACACTGCGTGACGATTACGAGGCTGGCACGTGCGAGCGCGGCGGCGACGATATTCGTCGGGTTGATGGCCGCGTCCGGCCCGGCAGGCGCCTGGAGCCTGGAGGAAGCGGCAGCCCCCTACAAAGGGACCACGATCAGAACCATCGGCGAGGCCTTGCCGCCACTCGAGGCGATGGACAAGCTCAAGCACAAGTTCGAGGAGCGCACGGGCATTACGGTGGTCATCGAGATGTACGAGCATTCCGAGGCGGTCAACAAGGTGATGCTCGATCTGAACTCGAAGCGCGGCCGCTACGATTTCATCTTGCAGCCGCACCGCGAGCTCGGCCGCTTCGTGGCGAACGGTCATCTGGCGCCGATCGAACGCTTCATGGATGACCCCAAGCTGCGCAATCCGGACTTCAAGCCCGAGGACGTCCTCTATCAGGGCTTGTGGAAGGAGATCTCTTGGTACGAGGGCAAGCCCTATGGCTATCCCTTCACGGCACTCACGATGTATCTTTGGTACCGCAACGACCTCCTGCAGGATCCGAAGGAACAGGCCGGCTTCAAGGCCAAGTACGGCTATGACATGCAGGCGCCCGCCACCTGGGAGCAGTATCGCGATCTGGCCGAGTGGTTCACCCGGCCCGACGAGGGCTTCTATGGGACCGCCATCCAAGGTAAGCGGCACGAGGCGCTTTGGTACGAGTGGCTGAACTTCCTCTATAGCTTCGGCGGCGACATGATGGAGGTGAGCTCGGGCAGTGAATGTGGGCCGATCATCGTGAACTCTCCGGCCGCGGTGGCCTCTCTCGACTACTACAAGAGCCTCACAGCCTATTCGCCCTCGGACACGCTCAATTACTTCTGGGATGATGTCATGGTCGCCATGCAGCAGGGCAAAGTCTTCGAGCTGATCATGTGGAACGATGCCACCTATGCGGTCGAGGACCCGTCGCAAAGCACGGTTTCCGGCAAGATGGGCTTCGATCTGGTTCCGCAGGGCGAGGGCGGCAAGGTCGGTCAAGTCGAGGGCTGGACCTATCTGATCCCCGCCTATGCGACCAACCCGGAGGCGGCCTTTCTGTTCATCCAGTGGATGATGGAGTTCGATCAGCAGCTCGAGCAGCACATGAACGGCGGCGCTTCGGCGCGGCCCGACGTCTATGCCGCGCCCGAGGTGGGGAAGATCACCTACTCCAAGGCCTCGATGGACACCAACGCCGTGGCCATTGCCAAACCGACCATACCGGAGTCGCCGGAGATCACCGAGATCCTGGTGCTGGAGCTGAGCAATGCCCTAGCCGGCAAGAAGAGCTCGCAAGAAGCGCTCGACGATGCGGCAGTGGCCATGAACAAGCTCTTAGGTGACTGCGCACCGCTCAAGTTTCCGGTAGAGTAAGGACCGGACGAGCGCGAACGATAAGCGCCGAGCGGGAGGGGCCCCATGTGACCTTAAAAAGGCGCATCGATAGGCTACTCGACAAGGGCGTCGGGCCACTGTTCCTGGCGCCCTCCGTCTTGCTTCTTGTGGTCCTCCTGCTCGGTCCCTTCGTTTACATGGTGGCGCTCAGCTTCACCGACCTGAGCTATGCGTTGCCTGGGCACGATGGCAACTTCCTGGGCTTCGACAACTATCGCCGGCTGGTCCGCGAGGACCCGGTTTTTTGGGAAAGCTTCAGAACCACCCTGACTTTCGTCTTTGGCGTGGTCTCGGCCGAGTTTTTGCTTGGGTTCGCGCTGGCCCTATTGTTGTTTCATCAGATCCAACGCCGCCGCTTCGTCCTCACCTTGTTGCTGATCCCGATGATGCTGGCGCCGGTCGCCGTCGGCCTGATGTGGAAGTTGATGCTGCAGGGCGAGTTCGGGATGCTTACGCATTACCTGCGCGCGGTGGGGCTGCTCGGGCCGCAGACCTCCCTTTTGGGTGATCATCGGCTGGTGCTCTGGACCGTCATGGCGGTCGACGTCTGGGAATGGACCCCCTTCGTCACCCTGGTGATCCTGGCCGGCCTGCTGAGCTTGCCGCGCGAGCCCTTCGAGGCGGCCATCATGGACGGTGCGCGGCCCTGGCAAGTTTTTTGCGATATGACGGTGCCGCTGCTGCGCCCGATCCTGGCTCTGGTGGTGCTGCTGCGCGGCATCGACGCTTTCAAGGAGTTCGACAAGGTCTTCATCCTGACCGGCGGCGGGCCCGGCAACACGACGGAGTTGCTCAGCATCTACACCTGGCGCATCAACTTCCGGAACTGGGATTTGGGTTACGGCGCCACTTGCGCTTTCATGGTCTATCTCGTCGTGCTGATCCTTTGCGCCGTCTTCTACAAGGCGATCTACTGGCGCAGTGGGGAGACGGAGCGGTGAGCCGGGGATGGCGCCTTGCCGGGATCGCGGCGCTCATCGCTGTTCTGGTGATCGCGCTTACGCCCTATGTTTGGTTGTTCATGACCTCGATCAAATCACGCCTCGACGCGCTGGCCGACGCGCCGGTATGGCTGTTCACGCCGACCTTGGAGCATTACCCCAAGGTCTTCCTGGACAAGGCCTACTTGCCGCTGGTCTTCAACAGCCTTGTTGTGGCGGGGACGGTGACGGTCCTCTCCCTGGTGGTCGGTGTGCCGGGTGCCTACGTCTTCGCCCGCCATCGCTTTGCCGGTAAGGAGGATCTGTTCTTCTTCTTTCTCACCACCCGCATGGCGCCGCCGATCTCGGTCGTGGTGCCGATGTTTCTTCTCTTCGGCTATGTCGGCCTCGTTGATTCGCGGACTTCGGTCATTCTCGCGCACTCCACCTTCAACCTGTCGCTCGTCGTCTGGATGATGCGTGGCTTTTTCGAGGACATCCCGCGCGAGATCGACGAGGCGGCACAGATGGACGGACATACCAAGGCGGGCATGTTCGTGCGCGTGCTCTTGCCCATGGCAGCGCCGGGCATCGCGGCGACGGCGGTCTTGTGCTTTATCTTGAGTTGGAACGAGTTTCTCTACGCGTTGATCTTGGTGGCCTTCGAATCGCGCACCTTGACCGTCGGCATTCCCGGGTTGGTGACGCCGCATGGTACCCTTTGGGGACAGGTGGCGGCGGTGGCCATTGTGGCCACCTTGCCGATTATCATCTTCACCTTCCTGGTGCAGCGCCATCTGGTGCGCGGTCTCACCTTCGGCGCGGTCAAGGGATAGGAAGCGGGTCTTGCCATGACCGTCGCCTTTCGCAACGTGAGCAAGGTCTTCGCCGATGGCACCCTGGCGCTCGACGGGCTCGATCTGGAATTCGATAGCGGTGAGTTCGTTGTCCTGCTGGGGCCTTCGGGAAGCGGAAAGACCACGGCTTGCCGCGTTCTGGCCGGACTGGAGCAGGCGACCAGCGGGCGCATCGAGGTTGGCGGGCGCGACATCACCGACCTGCCGCCGCGCGAGCGCAGGATGAGCATGGTGTTTCAGAACTACGCCCTTTATGCCCACAAGAGCGTCCACGACAATATCGCCTACCCGCTGAAGGTGCGCCGCTGGCCGCGCGCGGAGATCGACAGCAAGGTGAGGGAGGTGGCGGCGCTACTCGACATCGAACGGCTTTTGAAGCGCCGTCCCCGCCAGCTTTCGGGCGGCGAGGCACAGCGCGTGGCGGTCGCCCGGGCGCTGGTCTGGCAGCCCGAGATCTGCCTCATGGACGAGCCCCTCAGCAACCTCGATGCCATCTTGCGCCTGCAGACCCGCACCGAGCTGAAGCGTCTGCACGGCGAGCTGGGCACCACCTTCGTCTTCGTCACTCATGACCAGGAAGAGGCCATGACGCTTGGCACGCGGATCGCCGTGCTGAAGGACGGCCGCCTGGAACAGTTCGACACGGCGCACGAGATCTACCACCGCCCAGCGGGGCGCTTCGTTGCCGAGTTCATCGGCCGGCCCGCCATGAACACCATCGACGGCGATATCGAGGACGGCGTATTTCGCTCCGGAGATTTCGCCTTGCCGATGCCGGGGTGGGCGCCGGGCCGGGCCGTTTTGGGCATCCGGCCGGAGCATATTGTGCTTCACGAGGAACCGAGCGAAGGGACGGTCGCCTTTCGCCTGGACGTGCCCGAGCTGGTCGAGCCCGATATACTGCTTTTCGCCACCTGTGGAGCTGTGCCTTTGGTGGTGCGCACGAAGGCGGAAAGGATCGATCTGCAGCGTGGCGATCCCTTGTATCTCGAGTTTCCGGTGGATCGACTGCACCTCTTCGATCCGCAAAGCGGTGCGCGGCGGACATGACCGGAATGCTCCCTTTCGTCCCCATCGCGATCGCCGGTTTGGGCTGGTATGGTCTTTATAGGTTCAATCGTCGCGTGCGCTGGTTCCGTGTGGGAGAGCTGATCTTCTGGGACGCGATCGTCTTGGTGCTGGTCTATCTTTTCTGGTTGGTTTGGTTCTAGAGCGGTTCCTGCAACCGGGGCTCTCTTCGGGCTTTTGAAAAATCAGGCATAGTATTGTATGAGAAATAACTCGGGCCTCATTAAGTATTGAACAAAACAATTCTTAATTGTATTTTATTTTTGCTGATCGGATCGACGGGGAAAACTCCGGCAACAAATTGTTGGTCGGGGTTCACCGGGCGCTGACGGCGCCGGCGACGGGCAGGTAGTTCGTCGAAAGTGAGAGCTGATCGGTTGTTGGTATTGGGTCTATCGCTTAATTCAAACTTGCGGCGACCAGAAAAGGTCGCCGCATTCTTCTTTGGGACGGCGGGGAGAGATTTCGAGCGAGAGGCCGTTTGACGACCGGCACGTCGAAGTCGAAAAGGTAGATGTCGAAATCTCAACCGTTCGATCGGTGAAGGGGCCATGCCGAAGGACGTTCTTGTAACGGGGGCGAACGGATATACCGGGGCGAATTTGTGCCGCTACCTCGCCGATCGCGGCGTGGCGGTCCGCGCCATGTACTATCGCCCGGACGGCGAGCCGGATTTCGAGCACGAGCTGATCGAGTGGGTCGCGGGCGATCTTCGCGAGCGCGACAGTCTCGAGCGCGCGGTCGATGGCATTGATACCCTTTACAACATCGCCGCCCTCTACCGCGTCGCTAATGTTCCCAATCGCGTCTTCTGGTCGGTAAACGCCGATGGCGTCAAGAACCTGATCGAATGCGCGGCCGCAGCGGGGGTCCGGCGCTTCGTTCATTGTTCGACCATCGGTGTGCACGGCACAATCAAGCATCCGCCGGCGGTGGAGACCAGCGAACTGCGCCCCGACGACTACTATCAATATACCAAGCTCGAGGGGGAGAACATCGCCCGTACGCTTGGCGCCGAGCTTGGCTTGCGGATAGCGATCGTCCGGCCGGCGGCGATCTACGGCCCGCTGGAGACCCGGTTCCTCAAGCTTGCCCAGATGATCAATGCTGGCCGTTTCGTCATGTTCGGCAAGGGAGAGGTGCCTTATCAGTTCATCAATATCGAAGATCTCTGCGCGGCTTTCGTCTTGTGCGCTGAACGCGACGAGGCTGTGGGCGAAACCTTCATTATCGCCGACGACTATCCACTGACCATCAACCAGGTCGTCTCCCTCGTGGCGCAGGAGTTGGGCGTTGACCCGCCGCGCCTGAGGTTGCCGGTGCCGGTTCTCTATGGTGCATCGATTCTCTGCGAGGCGGTGTGCAGGCCATTCGGCATTGCACCGCCTTTGCACCGGCGCCGCGCGTCCTGGTTCAGCTCCGCGCGCGCGTTCGACATATCCAAAGCCAAGGATAAGTTGGGGTTCCGGCCCAA
>JBFELD010000004.1:0-19772 GCA_041552375.1 Kiloniellaceae bacterium
GCGGCCGCTTGACAGCTCCAGGCGCGGGTCGATCGCGGCGGCGGGCGCTAACCATCTTCGCGGCTGCGGCCGGGTATGCCGTTTTGGGCGCGCCGCTCGCGGCGCGCTTGGCGGGTGCGGATGCCGAAGATGACGGTAACCTTTACCGTTGGCGCGGGCAGGCGCTGGGCGCGCGGGCAAGTTTGCTGATCCACCATCCCGACGCGAGCGAGGCGCGCCGCATCGTGGCGCGTGCGCTGGCCGAGATCGAACGATTTGAAGCGGTTTTCAGCCTCTATCGCAACGAATCCGCCCTGGTTCGCCTGAACCGGGTGGGACGTCTGGAGGCTCCGCCGCTCGACCTCGTGGATCTGCTCTCCCGGGCGGGCCGGTGGAGCTACCTGACCGATGGCGCCTTCGACGTCACGGTGCAACCGCTGTGGGACCTCTACCGGCGGCATTTCTCATACGCGGGCGCCGATCCAGCGGGACCGGACGCGCCGAGCCTCGCTAGGGCGCTCGCGCTCGTCGATTATCGCGCCTTGGAGATCGGTCCCGAGCGCATCTCGTTCGGCCGCGCGGGCATGGCGGTGACGGTCAACGGCATCGCCCAAGGCTATATCTGCGACCTCGTGGCCGAGCTCCTTCGCAGCGAGGGCTTGGGCGAGGTTCTGATCGATCTGGGTGAGATCCATGGGCTTGGATCCGGACCAGGCGGGACCCCTTGGCGGGTGGGCTTGGCTGATCCCAGACGGCCAGGCGGCACGCTAGGTTCGGTCGATCTCGTCGACCGGGCCGTGGCAACCTCCGCATCGATGCCGGCGCGCGAGCTGCCCTTCGCCCATATTCTGGATACGCAAGGGGGGCGGCCGGCCGAACGGCTTCTCTCCGCCAGCGTCGTTGCCCGGACAGCGACGGATGCCGATGCGCTCTCGACAGCGCTTGTGGCATCGTCGAGACCCCTCGATCCGCGCGCCGACTGGAACCAGATGGGTATCGAATCGATCTTCACGCTCAACCGTTCGGGGAAGGTGACCTATTATCCGATGGCGCGCGCCTGACCGGCTCGATCAGCGCCGGACCGCAGACGATCAGGAAACAGCCGAAAGCGGCGATCCAGGCCCCGGCCGAAAGCAGGATCAACAAGGTGTGGAACTCGGGCAGGGGTGCCGCTCCCACGCGCGCGACAGCGGCTAGGGTGACAAGCGCGTAGGCAAGACCGAGACCGGCACCAGCCCTTAAAGGCCGGCCGGTGTGGCCGAGTGTCGCGCGGCTCATTACCGCCAGCATCATCGTCCCCATGGCACCCGCCGTTAAGGCGTGAAAGGCGGCCATCTGCCAGCCGCCGGGCAAGATCGCCGCGAGACCGATGAGAGCGAAACCGATCACGATCCAGGCGTAGCCAAGGTGCATGGAGAGCAAGAGCGGCTCTGCGATCGTGAGGTGGCCGCGCCAGCGCGCCAGCCGCAACGCATGTGCGAGCGCGGCCAAGATCGCGATTCCAGCCGTGACCGGCCCGTCAGGCTGGAACGTCCAGGCCAGCAGGACGGCAAGGCCGCAGACAAGGGCGGCTTTGTCGAGCCCCCCGAAGCTTGCAGGCAAGCTCGCAGCGTTGCGCTTGACGAGCCAATTGCGGGTGAAGCTGGGCGTGATCCGCCCGCCGATGAGGGTGAGAAGGGCGATGACGGCCGAGACCGCAAGCCTTTGTGACAGGTCGGCAAGGTCCGCGAGGCCCATCGCCGCAAGGTGGAACAGCACGTTCGAAATCAAAAGGACCAGAACCCCCAGCAGCACCGGCAGATTGCGCCAATTGCGCCCGGCCATGATCTCGCGCAGAAGCAGGAGGAGAACCGCCAGTGGAAACGCGAGATCGACGACCGCAACGAGGCCGGGTTCGATCCAAAGCGAAGTGGTCATGACCCCGCGCCCGAAAAGCCAAAGAACGACCAGACTCAAAAGTGGCCGCCCCCTGAGCGGTAGCCGGCCCGTCCAATTGGGCACAGCCGTTAGAAGAAAACCCGTAACGGCGGCGGCCACGGTGCCGAACATCATCTCGTGGAAGTGCCACGACGGGGCGGCCCCTTGGATCGGCAGGACGATCATCCCCTGAAGGGCCAGAAGCGAGAGGGTGATATTGACCATCGCCGAAAGCCCGGCGAGGAGAAAAAATGGCCTGAAGCCGGCGGTGAGAACAGCCGGGCCGGACGAAGGTGGGGAGGCTGCGGTCATAAGGCCGCCTTTTGCCGATCGTGTGTTGCCGATGATGACTTGCGTCAAGTTATGGATAGCCGACGGAGGACGGCTGCTTCCTTGACCATCCTCAAGCGCCGACCTGAACCAGATCGATGATCTCACGGCAAGGGGATCCGGTCGGAAGGGTTCCAAAGATCATGCCGCGCTCTGCCTTCAGTCGGGTGTCGAGGAAGGCATCGACCGCTGGGGTTGGCGCGTGGCGGAGGACCAGCGAGGCCTGTAAGGCAAGCGCCAGGTCTTGCGCCAGGAGGCGCGCTTCGGCTTCGGCGACGGTGGTTTTCGATCGGGTGAGGCGATCCTTTAGGCGCGTAATGGCGGCATCCAAACGCCGGTCCGTCCCCCAGGCCGCATCGACCTCATCGAAGAAGGTCTCCAGGGCTGCCGGTGTGCGCTCGATCGTGCGTAGGACGTCGAGGCAAATGACGTTGCCCGATCCCTCCCAGATGCTGTTGAGCGGGGCCTCGCGATAGAGCCGCGGCAGGATCGATTCCTCGACGTAGCCGATCCCGCCCAGGCATTCCATCGCCTCGTAGACCAAGCCGGGCAGGCGCTTGTTGATCCAAAACTTGGCGAGCGCAACGGCGAGGCGGGCGAAGAGCGCGGCGGCCTCGTTGCCGGCGGCCTCGTCGTAAGCGCGCGCGACGCGCATGACCATCAGGGTCGCGGCCAGCCACTCCAGCGTCATATCGGCAAGGACGCTTCGCATCAGGGGCTGGTCGATGAGATGCTTTTGGAACGCGCGGCGATGGGTGGTGTGGTGGACGGCCTGCACGACGGCCTGACGCATCAGTCCGGCGGCGGCGAGCGAGGTGTCGAGGCGCGTGTGATGGACCATCTCGATAATGGTCTTCACGCCTTCGCCCGGTCCGCCGACCAGGCAGGCCCAGGTGTCCTTGTATTCGATCTCGGCGGACGCGTTGGCGCGGTTGCCGAGCTTCTCCTTCAGGCGCTGGATGAGGATCGGGTTACGTGTGCCGTCCGGACGCCAGCGGGGCACGAAGAAGCAGGAGAGCCCTTGCTCGGTCTGCGCCAGCGTGAAGAAGGCATCGGACATGGGCGCCGAGCAGAACCATTTGTGGCCGGTCAGGGCATAGGCCTCACCGGTCTCGGTGGTGCCCAGCGGACGGGCGCGGGTGGTGTTGGCGCGCACGTCGGAGCCGCCCTGCTTTTCGGTCATCGCCATGCCGACCGTCGCCCCGCGTTTCTCCTCGACGGGGAGGACGCGTGGATCGTAAGTGCTCGACAGCAGCCGCGATTCCCAAAAAGCGGCCAAGCCGGCGTGACGCCGCAGCACGGGAAGGGCCGCATAGGTCATGGTCAAGGGACAACAGACCCCGGCTTCGACCTGCACCAGCAGGTACTCCAGAGCCGTGTGGGCGACATGCCCGCCAGGTTCATCGGCGGTCCAGGCGATCGAGTGGACGCCGTGATCCATCGCCAGCGCCATCAATTCGTGGTAGGCGGGATGGAAGGCCACTTCATCGATACGTCGGCCGAAGGGATCGAAGGCGCGCAGCTCCGGCGGATACCGGTTGGCTGCCTCGCCCAGCCCCAGCCCCCGTTCGCTGCCCAGCGCCGACCCGAACCGCTGGAGGAGCGGCTCGGCCCAGCCCGCGCCCTCACGAACGACAGCGGCACGCACGACCGGGTCGCGGTCGTAGAGATTATAATCGGTCAGGATAGGAGGTTGATTGGCGACCTCGTGTGTATCCAGAGCCGTCCGTGGATCGCGCGGTGGCACCTCCGTTTCTCCCTATTGCGTCGGCAGAGCGCCGAAAACCAGCCGTTTCGACGTCCCTCGGCCTCACATGATGGCAAGTTGTTCAAATCCATATGATTTACCTATGAATAACCCGATTAAATTACTATCTATTCCTTAAGAAAGGGGGAGGGCTGAGCAGACGTTCTGGAGAAGGGCGAAACGGACGAACATATGATCGACCGTCAGGACTTGGTCATCAGCGAATCGACTTACCAAAGGTGCGTGCGTGGTTTCTCCTTCCTCCACAAGCGGCTCGGCCTCGATATCGCCCTGCACGACCCGGCGGGAGCTGTCGAGTCCGGCCAGATTTTCCTGTTCAATCACTTCGCCCGCTTCGAAACCATCATCCCGCAGTACCTGATCTTCAAGGAGACCGGCGCCTACTGCCGCACCTTGGCCAGTCAGGAGTTCTTCGCCTCAAGCGGTGGCTTTGCCAAATTCCTGATCGATATCGGCGGTGTGCCGAACGAAGTGGATGGCCTTCTCCCCTTCCTGGCGGCCGAGATCCTCGCCGGGCGCAAGGTCGTGGTCTTCCCGGAAGGCGGCATGGTCAAGGATCGGCGCGTGGTCGATGAGGCCGGCGAGTTCAGCATCTTCTCGCCGACAGCCAAGCGCCACCGCAAGCACCACAAGGGCGCCGCGGCGATCGCGCTGATCTTGGAGATCTTCAAGAAGCGGATCATCTCGCTGGCGGCCAAGGGCGAGGCCGCGCGCCTTGGGCGCTGGCGTGAGGCCGTGGGTCTGGACAGCGTCGACGCGCTGGTCGCCGCGGCCGAACGACCGACGCTCGTCGTTCCCGGCAATATCACCTTCTATCCCATAAGGGCGGAGGAGAATCTCATCCAGAGCAGCGTGCAGCTTTTTTCTCGTGGCCTGCGCGAGCATTTCAAGGAAGAGCTCCTGATCGAGGGGAGCCTGCTGCTCAAGGGGACCGATATGGACATCAGGTTGGGCCAACCGTTGGTGCCGGACATCACCTGGCATTGGTGGGACCGGCTCCTGCTCGACTGGGGGTTCGCCCATGTCGAGAGCCTTGACCACTTGTTCGACGTCAACAGCGCGCCCGACAAATGGATCAGCCACTTGGCGTCGATGCTGGTCAACCGCCGCACGCGCCGTCTTCGTGACCATTGCATGCGCGTCATGTACCAAAACACGACGGTCAACCTCCACCATTTGGCATCACACCTGATCCTGCACCTCGCCGCGAAGGGTCACCAAAAGATCGCGCGCGAGCGTTTCTATGAGGCGCTTTATCTCGCTGTGAAGTTCGTGCAGGACGAGCGGGCTGTTCACCTGCATCCTGGTCTTGCCGAACCTCAGGCCTATGACGGCCTGCCGAACGGGGAATCCGAGGATCTTCAGACTTTTCTGGTTGCCGCGGCCAAGTCCGAGCTCATTCGCGAAGAAGCCGGGTGCTATCACATCGATCCCAAGCTCACGGAGGGCTACGGCTTTCACGAAGTGCGGGTGAAGAATCCAATTCAGGTCTATGCCAACGAGGTGGCACCTCTGACAGGAGTTTGTCAGGCGGTGGAGCGAGCGTGGGAGCAAGCGCCGTCCTTTTCGGGAAAGACCTTTTCGCGCCTCCTTTTCGATGACGAGATGAAGAACTACCGGCAGAAAAAGCGCGCCTTTTCCTCCGACCGTCACCGCGATATCAACGACCAGCAGACGGCGGTTCGCAGTGGCGAGCCCTACCTCTTGCAGCCGCAAGAGCCCAGAACGCTCAGCGTGGTCCTTGCCCACGGGTTCCTCGCGTCACCGGCCGAGCTGCGCCCCTTCGGACAAAAGCTGGCGGAGTTGGGATATCCCGTCGTCGGCGTGCGCCTGAGCGGCCATGGCACCTCGCCTTGGGACCTGCGGGAGCGCAGGTGGCAGGATTGGCTTGCCTCCCTCGATCGTGGCTATCGGATCGCCGCCGGTCTTGCCGAGCGGGTCTGTGTGGTCGGATTCTCGGCGGGAGGCAGCCTTGCGCTCTTGAGCGCGGCCCGGCAGCCGGCGGGGCTCGCGGGCGTGGCGGCCATATCGCCCCCCATGAAGCTGCGGAACAAGAACCTCATCTTCGTGCCCGTTCTGCATGGGGCCAACAAAGTCACCGAATGGGTCTCGTCACTTGAAGGCGTCATGACCTTCCGGCCCAACGACCCGGAACATCCGGACATCAACTACCGTCACATCCCGGTGCGCGCTCTCTTCGAGCTTCGCCGGCTGATCGATAAGGTCGACGCCAATCTAGCGCAAGTCGCCTGTCCGCTCGCGGTTCTGCAGAGTACCGACGACCATGTCGTCGACCCTAGGAGCGCTCAGCTCGTGTTCGACAAGGTTTCGTCCGCGGAGAAGGCCCTGCATTGGATCGAGTCCGATAGGCACGGCATCCTCAACGAGAACATCGGTGGCACATGGGACAAGATCCTGGCATTCATCACTGCCTGCGAGGCCGAGGGATCTCTTGACGACGCTATCGAGGCCCTGCCGGAACCCGCCGGTGAGCCGTCGGTCGGCGACCTATCCGCGCCTCGACTCGAACCTGTTCAGTAGGGGGACCTGGGGCCATGCACATGCCGCGAGCCGGCAGCCTGAAGCGCGCGCTTCGCTCCGTCCTGGATCCGATCCGCCATATCGGCCCGGCGGTGCTCGGACAGCAGGTCGGAAAGCGGCCCCATCCTTGGGAGGGCTCATATCCGCCTGGTTTGGCATGGGATGCCCCGATCGAGGTGAAATCCCTTACCGCGCTATTCGATGAAGCGGTGGCGCGTTACGCGGATCAAGTCTCGGTCAAGTTCCACGGCCGGCGCTTTCGGTATCGCGAGATCGGCGAGCTCGTCGACCGCGCCGCCCGCGGCTTTCGGGCCCACGGTGTTCGCAAGGGGGTCAAGGTGGCGCTCTTGTTGCCCAACTGCCCTTACAGCGTGATCTGCTTCTTCGCCGTGCTCAAGGCCGGTGGGACGGTGGTCAACGTCAATCCTCTTTATGCACCGCGCGAGATCGCGCACCTGATCGAAGACAGCGGCGCGCGCTTTTTGGTGACGCTCAACATGAAGCAACTTTATGAAAAGGCGGCGGCGGTTTTGGAGCAGGGCGGCGCGCTCGACAAGATCGTGGTGTGCAGCCTGGCAAGCGTGATCCCGCTCAGCCAGAGAGCCTTCTTCAAGATCCTCAGGCGGCGCGAGATCTCGGCCATTCCGGATGACGAGCACCACATTTCATATGACCGTCTGATCGAAGATGGCCACGCGTTCAATGCCGTGAAGGTCGAGCCCCACGAGGATGTCGCCGTCTTGCAGTATACGGGCGGCACTACCGGTACGCCGAAGGGCGCGCGTCTCACCCACGCCAATCTCTACGCCAACGCCATGCAGCTCTGCCTTTGGCGGCCCGACATGTCCGGGCAGCAGGAAAGGTCGCTGGCCGTGCTGCCACTCTTCCACGCCTTCGGGATGACGGCGGTGATGATCCTCGGCATCGCTGTGGGTGCCGAGCTCATCTTGCTTCCGCACTTTCGCCTGACCGAGGTTTTGCGGACCATCGACAAGGAAAAGCCGACGACGTTTCTCGGCGTGCCGACGATGTTCTCGGCGATCAACAATGCGCGCGATTTACAGAAGTACGACGTGACCAGTCTCGTCCACTGCATCTCGGGTGGAGCGGCGCTACCGGGTGCCGTGCAGCGGCGTTTCGAGGAGCTGACCGGTTGCGCCCTTGTCGAGGGCTATGGTCTCAGTGAGGCGAGCCCCGTGGTTACCGTCAACCCCATTGGCGCCACCAACCGCCCCGGGTCGGTCGGCTTGCCGCTTCCCGGCACGAAAGTGGAGATCGTGCGCATCGACAAGCCGACCAAGCGCCTGCCGGTTGGCCGGCAAGGCGAGATCTGCGTCTCAGGCCCGCAAGTCATGCTGGGCTATGAGAACCGGGCCAAGGAGAACCTCGAAGCCTTCCGCGGCGGGCGCCTGCACACCGGTGATGTCGGCTACCTGGATGAGGACGGCTATCTCTTCATCGTCGACCGCATCAAGGAGCTGATCCTCTCCGGCGGCTTCAACGTCTACCCGCGCATGGTCGAGGAGGCCGTCTATCTCCATCCGGCGGTCGAGGAAGCCGCTGTCTGCGGTGCCGATGACGCTCACCGGGGCGAGATCGTCAAGTGCTTCGTCAAGCTGCGCGATGGCGAGGAAATGACCGCTGGCCAACTGCGCGCCTTCCTCAGGGACAAGCTCGCGCAGTTCGAGATTCCCCGCAAGGTGGAGTTCCGCGACAGTTTGCCGAAGACACCGATCGGCAAGATCGACAAGAAGGCGCTTGTGGCCGCATCCGAAAAGGTAGCGGCCGAAAAGGCAAAACGCACACGCGAGGCCGCTACCGCTACCTCGGCGCAACCGATTTCCGATCGAGGGGAGACCTGATGAAGAACGTCGTCATAGCCGGATACCTGCGCTCTCCCTTCACCTTCGCGCAGAAGGGCGCTCTGGCGCGTGTCCGCCCGGACGAGCTGGCCGCTCAGGTCGTGAGGGGCCTGGTCGATCAAAGTGGCGTCGACCCCGCCGATGTCGAGGATTTGATTCTCGGCTGCGCCTTTCCCGAGGCCGAGCAGGGCCTCAACATGGCCCGTCTGGTGACCTTCCTCGCCGATCTGCCGCTGTCTTCGGGTGCTGCGACGGTCAACCGGTTCTGCGGATCCTCGATGTACGCCATCCACATGGCGGCGGGGGCCATTCGCATGGAGGCCGGCGAGCTTTTCATCTGCGCCGGCGTCGAGTCCATGTCGCGGGTGCCGATCATGGGTTATAACCCGATGCCCCATCCGGGCCTCTGCGAACGCTATCCGCAGGCCTACATCTCGATGGGCGAGACCGCCGAGAACGTCGCCGCGCGCTATCAGATCACCCGCGCCGAGCAGGAGGCCTTCGCCGTCGAGAGCCACCGCCGGGCGGCGGCGGCGCAGGAGGCCGGCCGTCTGGCCGCGGAGACCGTGGCGATCGACGACGAGGGAGTTCGGGTCGACGCGGACGGCTGTCTTAGACCCGACACGACGTCCGAGGGGTTGGCGGGCTTGAAGCCGGCCTTCGATGAGAACGGCAGCGTGACCGCCGGCACCTCCTCGCCCTTGACCGACGGCGCGGCAGCGACCCTGGTCTGCAGCGAGGACTATGCCGAGCGCAAGGGGTTGCAGCCCCTGGCCCGGATCAAGAGCATCGCCGTGGCCGGCTGCGCGCCCGAGGTCATGGGCATCGGGCCCGTGCCGGCCTCGCGCAAGGCGTTGGAGCGCGCTGGCCTAGATGTTTCAGACCTCGACGTCGCCGAGGTCAACGAGGCTTTCGCCTCTCAATCCCTGGCCTGCCTGCGCGACCTGGGCTTGGACACAAAACGCGTCAACATTGACGGCGGCGCCATCGCGCTCGGGCATCCGCTGGGGGCAACCGGCGCGCGGATCACCGGCAAGGCGGCGGCGCTCCTGAAGCGCGAGGGCGGGACCCACGCGCTCGCCACACAGTGCATCGGTGGCGGCCAGGGCATCGCCACGGTGCTCGAGGCTATCTGATGGAGCACATCGGCAAGGTCGTGGTGATCGGTGCCGGCGTCATGGGGGCCGGCATCGCCGCGCACATCGCCAACGCCGGCGTGCAGGTGGCCTTGCTCGACCGGGTGCCCGAGGGTGCGGAGGATCGTAACGCCATAGCCGCCGGTGCGCTGGAACGCTTGAAGAGAAGCGATCCCCCGGCCTTCATGCACCGCCGCAACGCGCGACTAATCACGCCGGGCAACACCGAGGACCATCTGGCGCTCATCACCGAGGCCGACTGGATCGTGGAAGCGGTGGTCGAGGACCTCGCGATCAAGCACCAGGTCTATGCGACCCTCGAGGCTGCGCGCAAGGAGGGGTCGATTGTCTCTTCCAATACTTCGACCATTCCGCTTGCCCAGTTGGTTGCGGGTCAGAGCGAACGCTTCCGCCGAGATTTCCTGATCACCCATTTCTTCAATCCGCCGCGTTTCATGCGCCTGCTGGAGATCGTCGCGGGGGCGGAGACACGGCCGGAGGCGCTCGAGGCCATTACCGATTTTGCCGACCTCGATCTCGGCAAGGGGGTCGTCGCTTGTAAGGATACACCGGGCTTCATCGCCAACCGGATCGGCATTTATTGGCTGCAATGCGCCGTCACCTTGGCGCAGGAGATGGGCCTGAGCGTTGAGGAGGCCGATGCCGTCATCGGCCGGCCGATGGGGGTACCCAAGACCGGGGTCTTCGGCCTTTTGGACATGGTCGGCTTGGACCTGATGCCGCACGTGCTGTCCAGCATGGCGCAGACCCTGCCCGAAAGTGACCCCTTCCACGAGATCCACCGCGCACCGGAGTTGGTCGAGGACCTGATTTCCAAGGGCTACACCGGCCGCAAAGGCAAAGGCGGGTTCTATCGGCTGAAGCCCGATAGTCCTGAGAAGATCAAGGAAGCGCTCGACCTCGCGACCCGTCAGTATCGCACGGCGAGAAAACCCAAGCTTGGAAGCGTCGCCGCGGCCAAGCGCGGCGGCCTGAAGGCGCTGGTCACGCACGAGGATAGGGGCGGGCGCTATGCCTGGGCGGTTTTGTCCCGCACGCTTTCCTATGCCGCGGGCTTGGTGCCCGAGGTTGCCGATGACCCGGCCGCGGTCGATCAGGCCATGCGCCTGGGGTACAACTGGAAATACGGCCCCTTCGAGCTGATCGACCGACTGGGCGCCGGCTGGCTTGGGGAGCGTCTGGCGGCCGAGGGCCGGCCCGTGCCGCCCTTTCTGGCGCATGCGAGCACGCGCTCTTTCTATCGCCGGCATGACGGGCGCGCGCAGGTCCTGCGGCCTGACGGCGATTACCATGACGTTGCGCGAGCACCAGGCGTGCGGCTGCTTGCCGACATCAAAGCGGTGGGCCGACCGGTGGCGCGCAACCCCTCGGCCAGCCTTTGGGATATCGGCGATGGGGTGCTGTGCCTCGAGTTCCACAGTCGCATGAATTCGCTCGACCCCTTCTCGCTGGCCATGATTGCCAAGGCCCTGCGGACTATCCCGCAAGGATACAAGGCGCTGGTCATCCATAACGAGGCCGACAACTTCTCGGTCGGGGCGAACATCATGCTGGTGCAGTTGGCGGCGAAGATGCGGGCCTGGTTCCTCATCGGCTGGCTTCAGCGCAAGGGCCAGAAGCTCTTACAGGCGATGAAGCTGGCGCCCTTTCCCGTCGTCGGCGCGCCCTCGGGCATGGCGCTGGGCGGTGGCTGCGAGGTGCTGCTGCACTGTGATGCCATCGAGGCCCATGCCGAAACCTACGCCGGCCTGGTCGAGGCGGGGGTCGGATTGATCCCCGGCTGGGGCGGCTGCAAGGAGATGCTGCTGCGCTGGGCCGCAATTCCGAAGCGGCGCGGCGGGCCCATGTCGCCGGTGGTGGGCGCCTTCGAGACCATTGGCATGGCGAAGGTGGCCAAATCGGCAGAAGAAGCTCGCGATTACGGCTTCCTCAGGGCCGATGACGGCATCGTCATGAACCGGGACCGGCTTCTGGCGGCGGCCAAGGCCAAGGCCCTGGCGCTGGTCGAGGACTACCGGCCGCCGGAGCCTGAGGAGATCTCGCTGCCCGGACCCACCGGGCGCTGCGCCTTGTCATTGGCGGTGGAAGGATTTCGCCTCTCGGGCAAGGCGACAGCCCATGACGCGGTCATCGGCAAGGTCCTGGCGGGCGTCTTGAGCGGCGGGCGCACGGATATTCTGGACAGGGTCACGGAGACCGGGCTGTTGGCATTGGAACGCGAGGCTTTCATGACCTTGGTGCGGAACCCGGCGAGCCTTGCCCGCGTGGCCCACATGTTGAAGACCGGTAAACCTTTGCGGAACTGAGATATGACCGTGTTTGTGATCTTGATTGCGATCGCGGCCTTCGGCCTATCGCTTTATTTGGGCCGCCCCCTATTGGGGTTCTTGGCGGCGTCGGTCTTTGTCCTCCTTGTCTGGCTGATGGCGGGAGTAAGCAGTTGGCTAGCCTTTGCGCTGACCGCCGCCCTTTTGGTCGCCGTCGCCGCACTTTTCGGTCTGCCGTCGCTGCGCCGTCAGACATTCTCCAAGCGTTTGATGGCGGCGCTGGCCGGCCTCTTGCCCCGCATGGGCGAGACGGAACGCATTGCGCTGGAGGCCGGAACGGTGTGGTGGGATGGGGAGCTCTTCTCCGGCGATCCCGACTGGCGCCAACTGCTCGCCTTCCAGCCGCGTGGGCTCAGCGAAGCGGAGCAGGCCTTTCTCGACGGTCCGGTCGAAGAGCTGTGCCGGATGATTGACGACTGGCAGATTTGGCAGGACCGCACCATCCCGGACGAGGTTTGGGACTTCCTCAAGAAAGAGCGCTTTTTCGGGATGATCATCCCGCGTGAGCACGGTGGGCTCGGCTTTTCCGCCATCGCCCACTCCGCCGTGGTGGCCAAGGTGACGAGCCGCAGCGTGCCGACGGTCTGTACGATGATGGTGCCCAATTCCCTTGGTCCGGCGGAGCTGCTCCTGCTCTACGGGACCGAGGAACAGCGCCGGCACTACCTGCCGCGCTTGGCGAATGGCGAGGAGATCCCCTGTTTTGCCCTGACCGAGCCCCATGCGGGCAGCGATGCGGCCTCGCCGCGCAGCCGAGGCGTCGTCTGCCGAGGCCGCTATGAGGGCAAAGATGTGATCGGCATCCGACTCGATTGGGACAAGCGCTATATCACCCTGGCGCCGGTGGCGACCTTGATCGGTCTTGCCTTTCACCTCTCCGATCCCGAGGGGCTGCTCGAGGGTACGAAGGATCCGGGGATCACCTGCGCCCTGATACCCCGGCATCTGCCCGGGATCGACATCGGCGCTCACCACGACCCCCTGGGGGTGCCGTTCCCGAACGGCCCGATCAAGGGCAAGGATGTCTTCATCCCGATCGATTTCGTGATCGGCGGGCGCGAGGGCGCCGGCAATGGCTGGCGCATGCTGATGAACTGCTTGGCGGCGGGCCGCTCGATCTCGCTGCCGTCGCTGTCGGTCGGGGCGGCTCAGCTCGCCACCCGAACCGTGGGCGCCTATGCCACCGTGCGCGAGCAGTTTGGCCTGCCCATCGGTCGCTTCGAGGGCATCGAGGAGGCCATGGCGCGGATCGCCGGCCATGCCTATCTGATGAACGCCGCCCGGATCATCACTTGTGGCGCGGTGGACGCGGGCGAGAAGCCGGCGGTGGTCTCGGCGATCGTCAAGGCATACCTCACCCAGGCGATGCGCGAGGTCCTTTCCGATGCCATGGATATCCAGGCCGGCGCCGGAATTTGCCGAGGGCCGAACAACATCCTCGGGCGCGGGTACGTCTCGGCACCGCTCGGCATCACGGTCGAGGGGGCCAATATCCTGACCCGCTCCATGATCATCTACGGGCAGGGGGTGATCCGGTGTCATCCCTACCTGAGCGCCGAAATGCAGGCTCTGGCGGAGAAGGATCTGGCCGCTTTCGACCGGGCTTTCTTCGGCCACCTGAGCTTCGTTGCGCGCAACCTGCTGCGGTCCTTTGTCCTGGGGGTGACCGGCGCGCGTCTGGCGCGGGTTCCCGTCTCCGGCGAGGAGGCGCGCCATTATCGGGCCCTCACCCGACTGAGCGCCATCTTCGCCCTGGCCGGCGATGCCTGTCTGGCCATTCTCGGCGGTGACTTGAAGCGGCGGGAGAAGATCAGCGGGCGCATGGCCGATGCCTTGGCCTGGATGTATCTCGCCTCCTGCGTACTCAAGCGTTTTCATGACGAGGGGCGCCCTGGTGCCGATCGCCCGGTGGTCGAGTGGGCCTTGGCGCTGGCGCTCTGGCGCGGCGAGCAAGCCTTGCTCGGGGTCTTCGCGAACCTGCCGGGACGGGTCCTGCCGCGTTTGCTTCGGGCGCTTGCCTTTCCGTTCGGTCCCTCGGCGGTGCCACCGTCCGACCGGTTGGGCGCGCGCGTTGCGCAGGATCTGATGGGCGGTGGCGCGCTGCGTGAGCGCTTGACCCGCGACATCTTCGTGCCTGAGGACGAGGATCAGGGCCTCGGCCGATTGGAGCAGGCCTTGGTGGCCGTCGTTGCCGCCGGTGAAGCCGATCGCAAGGTGCGCGCAGCTCTGCGGAAGGGGACCCTGCGGCGCGCGCCGGAGGACTGTCTCGCCGAGCGGGCGCATGAGGCAGCGGTCATCGACGACGCGGAGTTGAGGTTACTTATCGCTGCCGAGAAGGCCCGGGACGCCGCCATCGGTGTCGATGTCTTCGATGCTCAAAGCTACCGTTCGCTCAGGGGCTGACCACCCGGTCTAACGGCCTGAAAAACATCGGGATCTCCAACCATTCGGTGATCGGGATATTCGATCACCCTGGCCAGATAATATCGTTATCGAAGTGAATCCCGGAGGCCTATGGTTCGACGGCTAGGTTCTCGTCGTCCAGTCGACCGTGAGGTCTCATGCCCGTCCGGCACCCGGTTTTTATCAAGCGTCTGTCCGCCCCGGGGGCCGAGGCTTTCGCCATCCTCTATGCCATCGAGTCCATGTCGCGCGCCGTGCTCTCGGCCGTTATCCCGATCGAGGCCCTGCGCCTGCTTGGCGATGCCAAGGGTGTCAGTCTCATCTTTTTCGCGGTCAGCCTTCTCTCCCTTTGCGCGAGCCTCAGCGTGCCATGGCTGATCCGGCGCACCGCGCGGCGCGTCGTCTACACGGCGGGATTCCTAATGTTGGCCGTGGCACCGGTTCTCTTGGCGCAGGCGTCGCCCGGCTGGCTGTTCGCGGGCATGATTTGCCGCGCCCTGGCCGTGGTCAGCCTGTCCATTTGCCTCAGTCTTTATATTCTGGACTTCATCCGGCGCCACGATTTCGTTCGTTCCGAGCCGATGCGTCTCTTCTACTCGGCCGGCGCTTGGTGCGCGGGCCCGTTTCTCGGTGTCTACCTGGCCGAGACGGTCGACCCTTGGGCGCCTTACGTCGTCAGCCTGGTCTGCGCGGTCACGGCGCTTGCCTACTTCTGGTTTCTGCGGATCGGCGATCACCCCGCCGTTCAGCCGGCGCGCCGGCCCGCGCCCTCACCGTTGCACCACGTCCGACGCTATTTCTCACAGCCGCGCCTGGCGCTTGCTTGGGTTCTGTCGATGGGGCGCAATGTCTGGTGGGTGGTTTTCTTCATCTACGCGCCCATCTACGCGGTCGAGGCGGGTCTGGGCGAGCTGGCGGGCGGCGCCATCGTCTCCCTAGGCACAGGTTTTCTCTTCTTGATGCCGGTCATGGGCCGGCTGGTGCGTCGGTTTGGTCTTCGCGCGGTCTATCTCGGCGCCTTCGCCGTTGCCGGGCTCTTGACCCTGGCGGTGCCGTTGGTTCAGCAAGCGCCTGTCTTGGGTGCCATGTTGATGGTGACGGCCGCCTTTGGCATGACGGCGATCGACGCGGGCGGCAATCTGCTCTTCATGTTCGCGGTCAAGCGCCGTGAGCGGGACGAGATGACGACGGTCTACTCGACCTTCCGAGATGTTGCCGACATCGCTCCGCCGGGGATTTTCTCGATACTGCTGCGCTTCTTCGAGCTTTCGGCGGTCTTCATCGTGGCTGGAGCCACTGTGCTGTCCCTGGCGGCACTCTCGACCCGCATCCACCCGCGTTTGGGGCGCCAGCCGCAGGCACGCAGGGGGCCGACCGGGCCGGTCTCGCAAGAAACGCCGACGCTCAGCGGGTGACGGCCAGCGCCTTTTCAATCGCCGTCTTCTGCTTGTCGAGGATTTCCTCCAGCTCGCCATCGCTGGCGTTATAGGGCGGGGCGAGGATCACCGTGTCACCGGCCCGCCCGTCGACGTTGCCCGAGCAGGGATAGCAGATGAGGCCAAGCTCCATGGCTGATTGGCCGATGGCCTGAAAGAGCCGCCGCTCGGGAGGGAAGGGTTGCTTGCTGGCGCGATCCCGGACCAGCTCGATGCCGATGAAATAACCCCTGCCACGAACGTCGCCAACCTCCTCTATAGGGTCCAAGGCCTTGGCGAGGGCGGCACGAAAGGTCTCCCCCCTGTCACGCACCCGGTCCA
The DNA here is from genome assembly GCA_041552375.1 of Kiloniellaceae bacterium. GTDB lineage: Bacteria > Pseudomonadota > Alphaproteobacteria > Kiloniellales > Kiloniellaceae > JAJFGK01. The sequence goes on from JBFELD010000004.1 coordinate 16,042, forward strand.
GCAGGCCGTCGCGGGCGATGATCCTCTGCACCGCCAGGCCGGCGGCACAAGCCGCCGTGTGGCCGGAGAAGGTATGGCCCGTGTAGACCCCGCCATGGCGGGCCATGATCGCTTCCCCGATTGTCGCGCTATAGACTGCGGCGCCGAGCGGCAGGTAGCCGCCGGCAAGGCCCTTGGCAATCGCCATGATGTCGGGCACCACACCATCGAAGGCCAGCGCCCGCCAGGTGCCGCAGCGCCCGGAGCCGCACATGACCTCATCGGCGATCAGCAAAAGGTTATACTTGTCGCAAAGCGCCCGCACAGCTTCGGCATAGCCAGGCGGCGGGGGAACGACGCCGCCGGCGGCCCCGACCACCGGCTCGAAGATGAAGGCGGCGACCCGCTCCGGCCCCAAGCGCAGAATCTCGGCCTCGATCTCGTCGCAGAGATTTTGGACGAGCTCTTCTGGTGCCACCCCTTCCGGCGGCCGATAGGTATTGGCCGCCGAGACGTGCGAGACCGGCAGCAGCGATCCCTCGAAGGGCTGCTGGCGCTCCAGAAACTCTGAGACTGAGAGCGCCCCCAAGGTGTTGCCGTGCCAGGAGCGTTTGCGGGCGATGAAGCGGCGCCGGCTTGGCTCGCCTACCGCGGACCAGAACTGCAGGGCGATCTTGAGGCAGGACTCGACAGCTTCCGAGCCACCGGTGACGTAGACCAGATGCTTGAAGGCGCCATCGCAGGAGTTCAGAACATGGGCGCTGAGCTCTTCCAGTGGGTCGCTCGTGAAGAGGTAGCGATAGCCGTGGGCGATCCGCTCGAGCTGCGCCGTGATCGCGGCGTTGACCTCGGGATGTCCATGCCCGAGGCAGTAGACCGCCGGCCCTCCCGAGCCGTCGATGTACTGCTTGCCCGTCGTGTCGTAGAGGTAGCTGCCCTTGCCCCAGGCAATCTTGGGAAGCGGGCCTGCGGCATAGCCGCTGCCGGCGACGACGCTGACGTCGCCTATCGTAGGGGCGGATGTCGTCTCGGTCATGACCCGACAGGCCTAAGCGATACGATCGCGGGGCGCAAGAGATGGTTGAGGCACTGCGATCAGTTCGGCTTCTGCGATACTACTGTTTGATCGAAGGCCGGCGTCTGGTAAAAATAGTCTCAGTGCCGCCCCGACGGGCGGGCAGGGATAAGAAAGAACAAGAACCAAGAACAAGTAGAGTTGGGACGGTCTATGTCGCTCGCTATCGAGGCCGAACGCTCGCGCCCTTGGGTGCTGCTGTCCCCCGCGCTGCTGGCGATCCTGTTCCTGGTCTTGATCCCGATGGGGATCATATTCGTTTATTCTTTCTATCTTTACGTGGACGCGGGCGTCGACAAGCCGGCCTTCCAATTCGCCAACTGGCTGGAGTTCTTCACCGACAGCTACTACCACGGCGCGATTTGGAAGACGCTGCGCATCTCGGTTATCGCCACCGTGATCTGCGCCCTCGCCGGCTATATTCCGGCCTATTTCATCGCCAACACGACCTTCAAGCACAAGTGGTTGCTCATGCTGTTGTTGATCCTGCCCTTCTGGGTCAGCTTCATCATCCGCACCTATTCCTGGATCCATGTTCTGGGCAACCAGGGCTTCGTCAATGCGACGCTGATTTATTTCGGGATCATCGACCAGCCGATCAAGCTGCTCTATACCGAAGGCTCGGTGATCATGGGCATGATCCACTTCTTGCTGCCCTACATGGTGCTCAACATCTACGTCAGCCTGGAGGGCATCGACCGTAATCTGGTCTCCGCCGCACGGACCCTTGGCGCGAAACCTTGGCAGGCCTTTTGGGAGGTTACGCTGCCGTTGTCGCTGCCGGGTCTCGCCGCCGGGTCGCTGCTCTGTTTCGTGCTGTCGGCTGGCACGTTCGTCACGCCACAGATCCTGGGCGGACCAAGGGATTTCATGTTCGGGAACCTGATCTTCGATGCGCTGATGGACGAGCTCAACTGGCCTATGGGGGCGACGCTTTCCTTCGTCATGTTGATTATGCTGGGGACCATCGTGATTATTTACAATCGGATCATGGGTCTCTCGCAAATCTACAAGTCGTTCGGGTAGAGGACGGACATGGGCGCAGCATCGATCCGGGCCTTCACGACCTTCGTCTATATCTTTATGTTCGCGCCGATCATGGTGGTCGTGCTGCTGTCTTTCAACTCGGCCCAATTCGGCAGCTTTCCGATCGAGGGCTTTTCCTTGCGCTGGTTCGAGGAGCTGGCCAACAACGCCGCCATCGTGCGGGCGCTCAAGACCTCGCTGGTGCTGGCGATCCTCAGTTCGGTCATCTCTACGTCGGCCGGGATCCTCGCCTCGCTGGCATTGGTGCGCTACGACTTTCCCGGCAAGAGCTGGATCAATACGCTCCTGGTATCGCCGGTCCTCATCCCGGAGACGGTCCTCGGTGTCGGACTTCTGCTCTTTATGCTGTGGCTCAGCCAACCGCGCAGCTTCCCGATCCTGCTGCTGGGTCATGTCCTGATATCGCTGCCTTATGTCGTGTTGGTCGTGCAAGCGCGCCTCCTGGGCGTGAAGCGGGTCTACGAGGAGGCGGCGATGAGCCTCGGTGCCAGCCGCGTTCAGACCTTCTTCGCCATCACGTTTCCGCTGCTCTTGCCGGCGGTCTTTGCGGGTGCGCTCTTCGCCTTCACCATCTCCTTCGACAACATCACGGCCACCGTTTTCTGGCGGCCGCCGGGCACGGAGACGGTGCCGACGCAGATCTACGGCATGCTGCGCAACTCCATCAGCCCGGAGATCAATGCACTGGGCACCGTCATGATCCTGATCACGGTCGGCATGCCCTTGGTGGCGGGAGCAGTGGCACGTTACTTCGCCCGTGCGCGGGTGTGAGGTTCGAGTAAGTTAAACGATAAGCAAGTATTTGATTTCAATAGATTTTCAACGCCTTTAGGGAGAGAGAAATATGACAAAGATGTCTGAAACAAGACGCTACGAGCGCTTGTTGGAGCGTTTCGGAAACGGTGATATGGAACGCCGCGACTTCATGACCTTGCTGGGCTGCGCTGGCTTGACGCTGGGTGTGGGTGGCGGCGTCATGACCCGGCTTGCGCGCCCGGCGCACGCGGCGGTCGAGCAACTGCGTTTCGACGGCTGGGGCGGCATCGTCTCCGAGGCGCTGCGCAAGGGTGCCTTCACGCCCTATGAGGCCAAGACCGGCATCACCGTGGTGGACGGGACTTTCGGCTCGGAGGAGGAGCATTTCAACAACGTCAAAGCCTCGCCGGAGGGAACCTACAACCTGCACCTTTCCTCGGGCGTGACCATTTACAAGACCATGACGGACGCCGGCTACGGGACTGTCATCAACGAGAAGAATATCCCCAACCTGTCGCTGGTCATGACCTCCCTGATCGAACCTTTCCGCAAGATCACACCCGACGGGCTTTCGGCGGTGCCCTTCGACTACGGCAACAGCGGCATCGCGTACAACACCACCCACATCAGCAAGGAGGAGGCCGAAGAGGCCGGCGCCAATCTCATCTTGCGCAAGGACCTGAAAGGCAAGCTCGGTGGCTCCGACGGATGGCAGACCCGGGCCTGGTACGGTGCGTTGCAGACGGGCCAGGATCCGAACAACATCACGGACATAGATGCCTGCTGGGACAAGGCGCGTGAGCATCGCGACCTGATCCTCAAGTACTTCGATTCCGGTGCCGAGCTGATGGACCTATTGGCGAAGGAAGAATAC
>JBFELD010000005.1:0-19695 GCA_041552375.1 Kiloniellaceae bacterium
GGCGTCAAGGTGAATATGGACATTCTTTGGCGGGAGATGGCGTCGCGCGACGAGGCGGCCCTGGAGCGGGTCACACGCTACTTCGACGACTATCAACCGGCTGCGGGGGCGCCTTGACCCGAAGTCCCGGGCTTCCGGGCCAAATCAAATCTTGTCCGGCCGGATCTCCAGATATATGCCGAAGTCCATCTCGTAGATTTCATTCAAAGAGGGCTTGTCCACCCGCTTGGCGGCGCCGCGGAGGATCAATTTGTCGATGATCAGTCCCGCGACCTCGTTCAAGGTGTTCTGATCGCGCGAGACCCGAACCTCTTCCAAGGCATCGATCAGATCGGCGCGTGTGAATTTGCCGAGAGGACCGAGACGGTTCTCGAAGGACTTGGACTTGATGATCCGTTCGATGCCCTTGTCGCTGAGACACTCCTTCTTGCGCTTCAGCTCGCGTTGCTCCTCCCACCAGAGATAGATGATTGCCGCGGCGCTGGCGATGAAGACGTAGAGAAACAAGATGCCCAACGTGAAGTCGAGCTTCTCGACAAAATCCGCAAAGGCAAGATAAACCGGATGCCCCGAGAATTTGTCGGGGAAGATGGTCAGGAACCCGAAGAACACGGCGACGACACCGGCGACGATCTTGTAAAATAAGAACTTCTTACGCACCTCCTGGGCGATTTCCTCGCTCGTCTGCCGTTGCTTGTCATGAAGCTGGCGCGCTTTTTCGAGCTCCCTGTCCTGGTTGCGGGCATCGGCGAAGGTGCTGGCCAGCGCATCGGAGAATTCGCTCGCGACGATCAGCGCTTGATGGTTTGGCGACGAGTTGCCGGTCAAGAGGCGATTATCAACGAACTCGATTGCCGACTTGATGCGGTGGAACTGCGATTCGTCGCCCTCCGAGCCGAAACGGCCCTCGTGCGAATCGGGGTGGACGCCCTTGAGCTTGGCTCTCAGGGTCCGGCGTATCTCGCGAAGGTCACCTGCGGCCTCGACCAGATCGAACTCGCGCTCGATATCCTCGATGGATTCCCAATCGTGCTTCATCGGCACTCCCTATCCCAAGGGACAACCAAAAATAAATTCCAGGCAAGATTTTGCCAAGCACACAGTTTGCTCGGACGCCTGGCATTCCTGCATTGCGAAGATTCCCGGTATCCTTGCCCGGGTCAAATAAGGCAGGGATATGATCATCGCTCGGATTTATATTTTCACTATATCAGGATTTTTATGGTTTGATAATATTTAATATTAAATTAATAGTTAAAATTATACTACAAAACTGTTTGGAGCAATATTTCAGGGTTTATTAAATAGATTTCGGGAGATTCGGTCCATCTCTTCCACATCTGAATGGTGTATGATGATGTTTGCAAAATTCCTTCGTGACGAGTCTGGTGCCACGGCTATCGAGTATGGCCTGATCGCCGCTCTGGTCTCCATCGCCGCGATCGTGGCCATGGGCGCCATGGGCAACGAGCTGGGTGACATGTTCAACACCGTCGCCAGCGAGCTTGACAACGCGCAGAACTAAACGGTCTCGGAATCCCGCGGGTCGAGCCTTCGACCCCGGGGAACCGCCCGAACCAAGTACTCTATCATAGTGCTTTTGCCCGGCGGGAAATCTCGCAAGAAGGGAAGTCCAACGCGATGAGAACCCCTCCCCGGCGATCGGATCCATCCCCTAACGAAAGGGTCTCGCCATGTCGGCGCGGAAAATCGTTCTCGTAATTCTTGCACTGGCGATCACCGCCGGGACCGCGGTCTTCGTGCGGAACTGGGTCAGCAATCAGCAGCCTCAGGTCGTGGAGAAGGTCATCGAGGAAAAGACCGGCCCCCTGGTCCTGGTCGCGAAAGCGGACATCCCCAAGGGCGTGTTCCTTCAGCCCACGCACCTTCGGTGGTCGCAATGGCCGGACAAGGTCATCCCGGAGAACTACTACACCGACGATCTCTTCACCATCGAGGACATGGTCGGCGCGGTGTCTCGTCAGGATTTTGCGACTGGTGAGCCAGTGACCAAGAAGCGCATCATCCGCCCGGGCGATCGGGGCTTCCTAGCCGCGGTTCTTCGCCCTGGCTATCGTGCCATGGCCTTGCGCATCGACGCGACCTCGAGCATTGGCGGCTTGGCTTTCCCGGGTGATCGCGTCGACTTGATCCTCACGCACAACATCAACGGCCAGCAGGTTAGCGAGACGGTTCTCGAGAACGTTCGCATCCTCGGCATCGACCAGTTCATCGACGAGTCCGACGGCAAGCCGCGGGTCGGCAAGAACGCCACCTTGGAGATCACACCCAAGCAAGCCGAAATGTTGGCTGTCGTAACGGAGCTCGGAACCATCAACTTGAGCCTTCGCAGTCTGGTCAAAGACGAAGAGGAGCTCAATCGGCTCGCCAATCTCGAAGATCCCCTTGAAGAGCCGGACCCCGAGCGCGGCAAGACCTTTACCTTCGCCAGCGAGGTCAGCAACGTTCTGTCCCCGCCGCCGTCAACCCAGCCCGCCCCGCAGGTCGAGCGTGCCCCCGCGCCCCGGTCGAAGACCGTCAATGTTACGCGCGGGAGCGAGAGCTCCGTCCTCAAATTTTAAAGAGGCCCGATATGCCGAACCTTATTCGAATGCTGAGCGGCCCTGCCATCCTTTTGCTCGGCTGCCTTCTGACCGCGTCGGCTGCCGCCGAGGTCGATGGCTCAAGCCTTGCCACAGAGGGGCGCAGCCTTGTCGTCGAGCTCAACGAGGGCAAGCTGATCCGGCTCAACAAGGAGGCGGACTCGGTCTTCATCGCCAACCCCGAGGTTGCCGACGTATCAGTGAAATCACCGCGACTGGTCTACATCTTCGGTCGCCGCCCCGGTGAGACCTCGCTCTTTGCCGTCGATAGCGACGAGAACGTCATCGCCAATCTGCGGGTGCTCGTCACTCACAACCTGTCACGGCTGGAATCGGGTCTCAGGCGACTGGTCCCCGACGGCTCCGTCACCCCGATCTCGATCGAGGGGGGCATTATCCTGACGGGCTCGGTGCCCACAGGCTCGCACGCCGAGGACGCCCGGCGCCTGGCCACCCACTTCATCGGCGAAGGCGAGGAGATCATCAATCAGCTGGCGGTGACCGCGCCCAATCAGATCAACCTGAGGGTTCGCTTCGCCGAGGTCTCGCGCCAGATCACCAACGATCTCGGGTTCGATTGGACGGCGCTCTACGCCTCCGGTGACTTCGCCTTCGGCATCGCCTCGGCCCTGAACGTGGCCGGCGACAACGGCTTCTTCAATGCGACACCCGGCGACCTGGACCTCAACCTGCTGATCGATGCGCTGGCGAGCGACAACCTCGTGACCTTGCTCGCAGAGCCGAACCTGACGGCGCTGTCCGGTGAGACCGCGAGCTTCCTGGCCGGTGGTGAGTTCCCGATCCCTGTCAACCAGGACGAGAACACGATCACCATCGAGTTCAAGCAGTTCGGCGTCAGCCTGGCCTTCACGCCAACCATCGTTGGCGACAGCAGGATCTCGATGCGCGTGCGGCCCGAGGTTAGCGCCATCGCCAATTTGACCGATATCCCTGGCCTGGATGGCTTCCAGATCCCGACCCTCGACACGCGCCGCGCCGAGACGACCGTCGAGCTGGGCTCCGGCCAGAGCTTCGCGATCGCCGGGCTCATCCAGGACGGCGTCCGCCAAGCGGCCGAACAGCTTCCAGGTCTCGGCGACTTGCCGATCCTGGGTAACCTGTTCCGCAGCGACAGCTTCCAGCGTAATGAGAGTGAGTTGGTGATCGTGGTGACGCCGTACGTGGTGCAGCCGGTCAATCCCGATCAGATCATAACCCCGGTCGAGGCCATGCAAAAACGCCAGCCCGAGCCGAACATGGGCTTCTCGCCGGTCGTCAAGGCCCAGGTGGTCCCGCTGGACGAAGGTGTCGTGCGGACCTATGGCGCCGGTGACGGCCCGGCTGGCTTCATCGTTGAGTGACGAGGAGAACGCGTCAATGTCGCCTGTCATCAAAAAACTTATCCCCGCGACGGTAGCCATCGTGCTTGCCGGCGGTCTCCTCGCAGGTTGTGAGAACAACATGGACCTGGAGCCTCAAGGCAGCGATCCGGAAGCCGCTTGGACCCGCTTTTGGGCCCTCGGCGACTGGAAGCAAATGCCCGAGCCCTACAAAAACCACGTCGAGGTCGTCCAAATGGGCTATCGTGTCAGCTTCCCATCCGGCGCGGCAAATCTGGATCAGCAAGACCTGAGCGATCTGCATGGCTTCCTGCGCGAGCAAGGTGTCACGACGACCGACGGCATCAGCATCGCGGCGCCACGCACGATCACCGGCCAGTTCGATCCGCTGACCACCAATCGGATCTCGCAAGTCGCGGGCGAACTCGCCCGTGTCGGTCTCAGGGTCTCCGTCTCCACATCCGGCGGTGAAGAGCAAAGCTTGGCGAACGATGAGCTGCTGGTCACGGTCAGCCGCCACGTGGTCCTCTCTCCGAATTGCGAAAACGAGGACCCGGAGGTCGGTGAGCGCCCCGAATATTACTGGACTTGCGCGACGACGGCCAACCTGGGTGCCATGGTCGCGGATCCCCGCGATTTGGCTAGGGGCCAGACCCCCAACCCGGCCGACGGCGAAGCCATGGCCTTGGGCACGCAGCGCTACCGCAAAGGTGAACCCACTCCTCTGATCGACGAGTCGACGGGAGGTCTCTAATCATGAGCGCAGTTGAAGATCTTATGGGATCGGACAATACCGAGCAGAGCGCCGTCGAATGCATTGCTTTCGTCGGCGACAACCAGACCCACGGCGTCGTTAGCAACGTCCTGGGTGAACAATTCGTCGATCCCGTTATCCGGGACGGCTCGACGGCGCAGGTCATCGAGTACCTCTCAGACGCGCAGCCGCCCGGCATTCTGATCGTCGACCTATCGGATTCGGCGTCACCGCTGACCGCCATCATGTCCCTGACCGCGGCTCTCAGCGAAGATACCCGCATCATCGGCATCGGGGCGGTCAACGACATAACGCTCTATCGCGAGATCGTCGATGCCGGGGCGACCGATTACGTGGTCAAGCCGGTGACGGAAAAGGCGCTCACTCTGGCACTGCAGCGGGTCAACGAACCAGCCGCCGGCACCGCAGCGCCGCAAGAGATCGAACACAAGCAAGAGCGCATCGCGGTCATCGGCTCGCGTGGTGGCGTCGGTGTCAGCACGGTCGCCACGAACGTTGCCTGGTATTACGGACAGGAGCTCAACAACAAAACGGTACTGGTCGACCTCGACCTCGAGTTCGGCACCGTAGCGCTGTCTCTCGACCTGGAACCCACTCGCGGGCTGCGGGAAGCCTTGGAGAATCCTTCACGGATCGACAGTCTATTCATCTCCAGCGCCACCGCGAAGCTGACCGACAACTTGTCGGTGATGGCGACCGAGGAAACGCTGGCCGAGGATCTTCATTTCAATCCCAATGCGGTCGATATCCTCTTCGAGACCATCGGTCGCAGCACCGATGCCATCGTCATCGATGTCCCGAGGTCGTCCTTCTCGGTGCGCCAAAAGGCGCTGGAGGCCGCGACCAAGATCATCGTCGTCACCGAGATCACGCTCTCGGGCTTGCGCGATTGCATCCGGATCCTGGCCATCGCAGAAGATGCGGCCCCGCAAACGCCGATCTTCGTCATCGCCAACCGGGCCGGCAGCCAAGGTCAAGCGATGCCGATCTCCGAGTTCCAAAAGGCGATCGGCCGCAAGATCGATTTTCAGATTCCCGAGGATTCGAAGGCGCTCAACACCGCTGCGAACAACGGCAAGCCGCTCTTGCAGCAAGACCGCCGCGGCAAAGCCTCGAAGGCCATCGAGAAGATCGCATCACAACTAGGTGGTGTGAAAAACAAGGTCAAAAAAGACAAAGAAAAGAAGCCGAATCTCGGGAAGCTCTTTAAGAGGAAATAACTCGAATGGCCGAGGCGACTCTCAACGGAACGGAGAACGGCGCCGGAGACGCGCAGCCGGCGGCGGTGACCCCGGCGGCAAACGAAACTCCGGAAGAGCGTTTGCGCGCAGCCGTCACGGCCGCGTTCGACGGCGAAAAAGTGCTCAATCTCCCTCGTCCCGAGCTGGCGCTGCGGATCGGCCAGATCGTCTCTCAAGATCTCGAGACGAGCGGCTCAAGTCTAAACCTTCTCGAACGCCGCAAGCTGGTCAGCGACCTGATCGAGTGGGTCGTCACGCAAGCTCGCGAAAAGGCCGAAGCCGAGCAGGCCAACGGTGTCGCGCAGCGCCCGAGCGGCGAACTGGACGAGATACTCGACCGGGGAGCGTCGCCCCGCAAGACAACCTCGGTGCGCAGTCTGTCCTCGGACATGGCGCTGGCGAAAAAGCGGATCCATCCGCTGGTGATGGATCGCCTCGACATCGCCGCCGCATCGCAACTGCCACGTGACGAGCTGCAGCATCAAATCGCAGAGATCGTCAGCGAGGTAGCACGCGACGAGAAGCTGCATCTCAACCTGCAAGAGCAATCGGCGATCGTCGAGGTCATGCTCGACGACATGTTGGGTCTCGGCCCCTTGGAGCCTTTGCTGGCGGACGACCTAGTGACCGACATCATGGTCAATGGCCCCAATCAGGTCTACGTCGAAAAGGGCGGCAAGCTCGAAGTCACCGACGTCAAGTTCCAGAACGACGAGCATGTGCTGAACATTTCCCGGCGCATCGTCTCCCAGGTCGGCCGGCGCATCGACGAGAGCCATCCCCTGGTCGACGCCCGCCTCATGGACGGCAGCCGCGTCAATATCATCATTCCGCCGTTGGCCATCGATGGCCCTACCATCTCGATCCGTAAATTCGCCAAGCAGGGCATCACGCTCGACGTCATGCAGCGGCAGAGTAACGTCTCGCCCGCCATGGCCACGGTGCTCAAGATCGCCGGCCGTTCGGCCCTCAACATCCTGATCTCCGGCGGTACCGGCTCCGGTAAGACGACACTGTTGAACGCCATGTCGCAGACCATCGACACCGGCGAGCGCATCGTGACGATCGAGGATGCGGCGGAGTTGCAACTCCAGCAGCCTCATGTCGTCCGCCTGGAGACCCGCCCCGCCAACCTCGAGGGACAGGGCGAGATAACCATGCGCGATCTGGTCAAGAACGCCCTGCGTATGCGCCCCGACCGCATCATCCTCGGCGAGGTGCGCGGCTCGGAGGCGGTGGACATGCTTCAGGCCATGAACACCGGCCACGACGGCTCGCTCGGCACGATTCACGCCAACCGACCCCGCGAGGCGCTGACCCGGCTCGAGAACATGGTCGGCATGGCCGGCATCAACCTTCCGGCCAAGGCTGTGCGCACGCAGATCGCCTCGGCGCTCGACATGATCGTGCAGGTCTCGCGCATGCGCGATGGCATGCGCCGGATCACGCATATCGAGGAAGTCGTTGGTATGGAAGGCGACATCATCACCACGCAGACGCTCTTCACCTTCGAATTCGAAGGCGAGGACACCAGCGGCAACATCCAGGGCCGTTTCAAGCCATCGGGCCTGAGACCCCACTTCACACCCAAGGCCGCCTACTACGGCCTCGAGCGACCGCTTTTGGAGGCATTGGAATAATGCTGGACAGTCTTTTCGGACCGGCCGGCCTTTCCGGACAATCCGTCGTCTGGGTCGTCACCGGTCTCGTCGGCCTGCTGCTGATCGTGATCATTCTGCTGATCGGCGACGATAGCTCGGCCAATATGAAACGGCGTGTCAAGCGCGTGCAGAATTCCAAAGGCAGGCGGCCGACCGCCATGGAGAAGGTGATCTCGGTGCGGCGCAAGGACGCCGACAGTAATATCGCCGTCCTCGACTTGCTGATCAAGAGGGTCCTGCCGCGGCCCGACATTCTGCGTCATCTGATCGCCCGGGCCGGGTTGAAGATCAATGTCGGCACGTATCTCATGATCAGCCTGGGCACCGGCGCGGTAGTCACGGGCGGGATGTTTTTCGCCCCGCAGGTGCCGCCGGTCGCAGCACCTCTGATCGGTGCCTTCGCCGGTATCGGCCTGCCCTATATGGTGGTCAACTTCCTCGGCAAGCGCCGCAGGAATAAGTTCATCCAGAGCTTTCCCGAGGCGATCGACCTCATGGTCCGCGGCCTGAAATCCGGTCTTCCGATGAGCGAGTCGATCAAGGTGGCCGCCGAGGAAGTCGCCGATCCGGTCGGAACCGAGTTCCAGACGATCACCGACAACGTGCGTATGGGCAAGAAGATGGAAGAGGCGATGATGGAGACCGGTGACAGGTTGGACATCCAGGAGTTCAACTTCATGACCGTGGCCATGTCCATCCAGGCGGAGACCGGCGGCAACCTCGCCGAGACCCTGTCCAACCTGTCCGACGTCCTGCGCAAGCGCCGCATGTTGAAAATGAAGGTCAAGGCGCTCTCCTCGGAAGCCAAGACCAGCGCTTATATCATCGGTTCCCTGCCCTTCATCATGGCGGTCCTGATCCACCTCACGAACCAGAGTTACCTGGTGCCCCTGTGGACGGATCCGCGCGGCCACATGGCCGTCATCGGCGGGTTGTTGTGGTTCGCGATGGGCGCGGGCGTCATGTACAAGATGGTGAGGTTCGAGATATGAGCTTCGACAGCTATCTTCCGCCCGGCATGGGCATCGACGACCTGATCGTCGTCGTCGCGTCTCTGTCCTCCTTGAGCGTCCTGCTCTTGGTCTGGTTCGCGCTGGCCCCGGTCGACAAGGGGGCCAAGCGCGCGCGGATGCTGGCCGAGCAACGCAAGGCCATGAAGGCGGGCGTCGCGGGCCCGGTGCGGCGCCAGAACAAAGAGCGCGTCGCCTCGACGAACTTCATGCACGACGTGGTCGGCAAGCTGCAGCTCATGAAGAGCTCACAAGCCGAAAAGACGGCGATCAAGCTGCTGCGGGCCGGCTGGCGCGACAAGGATGCCTTGGTCTACTACCTGTTCTTCAAGCTCCTCTTGCCGTTCGTTATCGGCGGCGTGGCAGTGGTCGCGACCTTCGTGTTCGATGCCTATTCGCTCGACCTGACACAGAAGATGGCCGTGTGCGTGGGCGCCGTGGTCCTGGGCGCCTACCTGCCCGACCTCATCATCAAGAATCAGGCTACAAAACGCCGCGAAAAGCTGGGCAAGTCCACTCCCGACGCGCTCGACCTCATGGTCATCTGCGCCGAGGCGGGCCTCAGCCTGGATGCGACCTTGTCACGGGTCTCCAAAGAGATGGAGAACACCGATCCCGAGCTATCGGAGGAGCTGTCCTTGACCAGCCTGGAGTTGGGCTTCCTCCCGGACCGGCGCAAGGCCCTCACCAATCTTGGCCTGAGGACCGACCTCTCGGTCCTGCGCAGCTTGACCAATACCCTGATGCAGGCCGAGCGCTACGGCACGCCGTTGGCCGGCTCTCTACGCGTCATGGCGGCCGAGTCGCGCGACGAGCGCATCATGAAAGCCGAGGAGAAGGCGGCTCGCCTGCCGGCCATGCTGACGGTGCCCATGATCATCTTCATCATGCCGCCGCTTTTCGTTGTCCTGATTGGTCCGGCGATCATCTCCACCATCGACGCGCTGCGCGGTATCTGATACACCCCCTCACCACGAAGGGGCAAGCGCGACGCAGATGCGTGCGTCCGCCGGGCTCTCAGTAGTCCCTTTTACTTAGAGGTTATCCGCGTCTTCGCCCGAGGATGGCGTGAGACCGTAATGCTTCATCGCACGCTCGGCCGCGGCGGCATCGAAGGCTCTTCCAGCGGCCTTGCCGGCCGCTTCGAGATCGCCGGTCACGGCGTGAACCGCCGCCAGAATTTCGCGATGCTTGGTCTCGCTGGCCGGGTCGGCCACGAGCCGGTCGAGGATCGCAAGAGATTCTTCGATATCACCTGACAAGGCGAGCGACAGCCCGAGATTGCCCATGGCCGAAAGGTAGCCCCGGTCATTCTCGAGGGCGATGCGATAGTAGGCCTGTGCCGAACGGTGATCGCCGTCCATGTCGTAGGTCACACCCAGAGCGTTATATATCCGCGGCGCGTCGCTCTTCTCCAAGGCGGTGTGGAGCTGGATCCTCGCGTCCGTCTGGTGACCCAAGCGCAGCAGCGACAGTCCATAGTCGATAGCGAGCTCCGGGTCGTTCGGCTGCAAGGCGATAAGCACCTGTTGTACCTTGGCAAGTGGTTCGTACTGTCCGGTGTGTTTGAAGATGTCGGCGAGAGCGATGAGCGGCTCGGGTGCCTCCGGGTGGGTGTCATGGGCGCGCTGAAGGAAGCTGGCCGCCATTGGCAGGTTGCCCTTGTTCAAGGCTTCCTGCGCGATCCGCATCTGCCGCAAGAAGGTCTCCGAGACGTCGAGATCACCAGGTAAGTCGGCCGAAGGGGCGCCCCCCTCACCGACACCGGGTGAACCCTCTTGGTCCCCGCGGCTCGGCTCACTCTGCCGTTTCCCATCGCTCCATCGATCGTTGCCTGGACCTTCGGCACGGATGAGCGATGAGGGGCCGGCGGCAATGCAGAGCGTCAAAGACGCTACAGCCGTTCCAATCCTCAACCTCCGTCGCCACGCAGGGCCCTGACCCCTAACCATCGATACGTCCCGTCCCGTCATGAATGAATTCCATCGGCAGTCTTAACCGGGTATGCTTAAGCGAGGGTAAAATTCACTGGTCCCACCGAAAATCGACTGGAAAAACAACATGCTTTGTGGCTGTAATGAGAAAATTTCTTAAATGATTTGGCCAGCCGAAAAACGCTGGTGCGGGACCGGGCGGGAAACGACCTTGGCGCTTGCGATGACGAACGACCGCCTAGGTCTCGGTAGGGCCTCTCGCAGCGGCGCGGTACAGCCAGCGAATTGTCACGCGGCATGAGACGCTTGGGCACGAGGCTCGTTCTTTGCGTTCTACTGATCGTGACCGGCGGGCCCGGCTTCGCCACGCCACCAAGCATGGACGACGAGACGATAAATGAGAGCGAACCGGCCGAAGTCGAGGGCATCGCCTATAAAACCGAGATCGCGGGCGAGATCGATGGCGCCCTCCTACAGCTGTTGGAACAAAGCTCGATCCTGATCTCGCTCGCCGACCGGCCGCCCCCCAGCGAAGGGGCCTTGCGCCGCCGCATCGATGAAGATCGCGACCGCTTTCAGCGCGCGCTGCGCTCGGAAGGTTTCTACGCGGGTTCGATCACGGCGGTGATCGACAACTCGGTAGAACCCTGGATCATCACGATCGAGGTGGCGCCCGGCGACCCCTTCGTACTCGAGAGCTACACCATTGACTATGTCGGGCCTTACCGCGATACCCCACGCGCCCCGGACATCGGCCCGGGCGAGCTGGGCCTCGAGCTTGGGATGACGGCCCGCGCCAACCCGATCAGCGCGGCCGAGGACAAGATGGCCAGAATACTGGCGTTGAATGCCCGCCCGCTTGCCCGCATCGTCGATGACCGCAAGGTCGTCGACCATAAGGCAAAGACCATGACGGTACGGCTCGAGGTCGACCCCGGCCCGTCGGTCAGGTTCGGCCCCTTGACGATCACAGGGTTGGAGCGCGTCGACCTTGAATACGTCGAGAGAGTCATGGAATGGCCCGAGGACCAACTCTGGGACAGGCGGGTGCTTGAGGACCGGCGTGAGCGCCTCTTGGATATGGACTTGTTTGACGTCATCAAATTCGAACGCGGCATTGAGCTGGATGACGACGGCCGTTTGCCGGTCGCCATCGAACTGTTCGAAAGTAAGCGGCGCTCGATCGGCGCCGGCGTCAGCTATTCGACCGACGAGAATTTCGGCGGCGAAGTGTTCTGGGAACACCGTAATTTCAATGGGCAGGGTGAGCGCTTGCGCATCGAGTTCTCCGGCTCCGAAGTCCGCCAGAGCGCTTTGGCCTCCTACGCAAAACCAAACTTCTTTCGCCTCAATCAGACATTGCTCCTTAGCACGGAGTTCCGTCACCAGGATACCGACGCTTACGAGGAAAAGACTTTGGAGGGATACGCCGGCCTCAGGCGGGAATTCGACGATATCTGGACCGGTTCGATCGGCCTGCAACCGGAAATATCGCGGGTCGATGACAACGGCTCCGACGAGACGACCTACACCGGTGCCGGCCTCCCCGTCGTCCTCGAACGTGACGACTCGGATGATCGCCTCGATCCAACGGAAGGGACGCGCGTCTCACTGGCCATCACACCCAACCTCGGTGACTTCGCCGAAATGCTCACCTTCATGACGCCGGAGACCAACGCAGCGGGCTACTGGAGCCCCTTGGACAGCAATTTTCTGACCTTGGCCGCCCGTGGCCGGCTGGGTGCCCTTTTCGGCGAGGACACCAAAGATCTGCCGGGAACCAAGAGGTACTATGCCGGCGGCGGCGGCTCCATTCGCGGCTATGAGTTTCAATCGGTCGGCCCGGTGGACGATTCGAACGACCCCGAAGGCGGCCGATCGGTGATCGAGCTGGGGGCCGAGATGCGATTTCGTGTCACCGACACAATCGGCTTCGTGCCCTTTACCGAAGGCGGCACGGTCTATAACTCCTCTCTACCGGATTTTTCGGAAACCATGCGATGGGCAGCGGGCGTGGGATTGCGTTACTATACCGTAGCGGGTCCTTTGCGGCTGGACATCGCCTTCCCATTGAATCCGCGCCGGCAGGACGAGGATTTCGAGTTCTATGTCTCCTTCGGACAAGCCTTCTGAGACGGTAAAGCGCGGTCCCCTGCGCCGGCTCATGTTCTGGCTCGCCGTAGTTGTGGTAGGAACGCCGGTTTTGGCGGCCGGCGTGGTCTATGGCCTGTTGGAGACGGCGGCAGGGCGGGCTTGGCTCGTGGACCGCTTGACCCCGGTGGCCTCGGCGGTGCTGGGCTTCGAGGTTCGAATCGGCGAGATCGAGGGATCGGCCTTCCACTCGTTCAGGATCGTCGGCCTTTCTCTTAGCGACGAGGCGGGCGTCTGGTTCGAGATCGATACTCTCAGCCTCGACTGGAACCCTCGGGCGCTGCTGAGCGAGGGGCGTTTGCTCGTGGAACGTGTCCATGCCAAGACCCTTGCCCTGAGGCGCGTGCCGGCGGGCGATGCCGGCGACGAATTCGAGATCGCAGCCATAGAGCTGCCCAGCCCTCCTTTGCCGATCGAGATCGGCAACTTGGGCGTCAACACCCTCACCCTGGGTACCGATGTTCTGGGACAACCGGTGACACTGAGCCTGACGGCAAGCCTTTTGGCGCCGCGGACCGGCGCCGCACGCCTTACCCTAGACGCCACGCGCCGAAGCGGCCCTGCCGCGGCAGTCTCCGCACACCTAGCCCTTGACCCTGTGGCCGACACCTTCGACCTCGAGATCCAACTCTCCGACGCCGAAGGGGGCATCGTCAGCGGTTTGCTGGATGAGCCCGGGCTACCGGGCCTCGATGTCGCTCTTCAAGGCGAAGGGACACCCAAGGACTGGCGTGGACGGCTCGATGGCGGTGTCGCCGGCTATGGTGCCATCGAGGCCGACTTGCGCCTCGACGTAAGCGGCCCGGTCACGCTGTCGCTCCAAGGCCGGAGCGATTGGGCCGGCGTGATGCCCGCGGACCTGGCGCCCTTCACCGGACCGAGTGGCGACTTCGACCTGACCGCCGCATGGCATGCCGATGACGACCGGTTGGCTTTGCGGATCGAGCGCTTGCGCGGCGGCGCCGTTGAGCTGTCGGGAACCGCGCAGCTCGAAACGGCTTCCGGCAATGCCGAGGCCAAAGTGGCCTGGGCCCTGACCGACCCCTCGCCGGTTAATGACCTCATGGATCCCGCCACTCTCGGCGGCGCGACCGGGGAGCTATCCTTACTCTATCGGCAGGGGGAGCTGGAGACCACGCTCACGGCCGAGGTGCGTAAGCTGGCGTTCGAGGATCTGGCCGCCGAGACCGCCGACGTGACGGCGCATATAGCGGCCGTTCCTGGTCCGGGAGACCGCTGGCTTGCGGACTTGGACACAACTGTCGAGCTGCGCGGCGCGCGAACGGGAATCGAGGCCGTGGACCCCCTGCTCGGCCCCGATCCCAAGATCGGACTGATTGGCACCCTGGCCTTGCCCGAGGTGACCCTGAGCATCGGGAGCGCCACGCTGGACGGGCGTTCTTTATCATTACGGGCGACGGGTGGGATCGACCCCACCCTACCCGACGCCCATCTGTCCGGTGAGCTGTTACTGGAAGACCTGACCTCGCTCGCCGAGCTTGCCGACATTCCAGCATCGGGGGCCTTGAGCGCCGGCTTCGCATTCGACGGCTTGCCGGCCGATGGTCTGCCGGAGATCGCGCTCGATCTCCGCTTCACCGATTTGCGAAGCGATCTGCCGGGGATGGGCGAGCTGCTGGGCCCCTCCCCGCGTGTCACAACGACCTTCCGCACCGATGCCGAGATGTATCACCTTGATAACGGAAATCTGGTCGGCGACAGCATGACGCTTGCCTTCAACGGCGGGATCAGCGGCGATGCCACCGCCCTGGAAGGCGATTATGACTTGCGCCTCGACGATCTCTCCCGCCTCTCCGACCTAGCCGGAATGCCGCTGGCCGGCGCGGCTCATGTCACGGGCACTCTCGCCGGCGCACCGAGCAATCCGACGGCCGAAGGCCGCGCCCAAGTCTCAAATCTTCAGCTCGAGGATCTGCGTGCCCAAGCCCTCGATGTCGGCTTTGCGGTGAGCGACCCCGCCGGAAATCCGAAGGGCACGCTCGATCTCGAGGGAACGGTGAGCGGCATCGCAGTGGCGGGCCGCGGCGATTTCCGTCTGGAGGGCATGGCCCTTTCCATCTCCGACCTGTCCCTCAGCTCGAAAGAAAGCCGTGTCGGCGGCGACGTGACCGTCAACTTGGACGAAGGCATGGCCAGCGGAGAGCTTACCGGCCAGGTCGATGATCTCGCCGCCTGGTCCGATCTTGCCGGTGTCGACCTGAAGGGGGCGCTCGACCTGGCCGCCACCTTCTCGACCGCGGACCGGCAGCAGAATGCGACCATTCGGATCTCCGGCGATGCGCTGAACCTGGCCGGCATCCCGGTAGAGCAACTCGAGGTCATGTTCGACGGCCAGGACCTCATCAACAATCCCCGAGGCACCTTGAACACGGGGGCATCGGGCATTGATCTGGACGACCTGCACCTGGATCGTCTCGACGTCGACGCGCAGGGCTCTCTTTCTCAAGCCCGGCTCTCCCTGGAGACCGAGGGCGAGGCTTTCGGTCCTCTCCGATTGTCCGCACGCGGGGAATTCGCCCATGACGGCTCGACCTGGCGCGTCACGCTCGACAAGCTGGAGGGAGAAGTCCTGGCCCAGACGATGAACCTGAGGCAGGCCAGCACCTTCACCTTGTCGCCCGAGGGATGGACGCTGGAAGACACCGCAATCGATATCGGTGCCGCACTCCTGGAGGTGAGTGGCCGGATCGATGACAGGTCGGCGAGCCTGGACCTGCGGGCCGAGGATATGCCAGCGGACCTGATGGCGCTATCCGTGCCGGATTTCCCCGTCGCCGGCAGGGTCGACGTCGCCGCCCAGCTGCGCGGCTCGCCCGAAGCGCCCGAGGGCACCCTCAGCATAACCTCCGACGGTTTGGAGTTGCGCGACAGCGTGGCCGACGGCGGAGCGACACTCGTTCCCGACCTGCGGGTTCGCATCGACGGGCAGCTATCCGCGACCAACGTCCAACTATCGGGCGAGATCTCCGGCTTCAACGACAAAGCCGTCACCTTCGACGCAACCTTGCCGGCACGGCTCTCGCTACGGCCGATCGCCCTATCGCTGCCGACCGATGAGGCCATCGCCGCGACCGCGCGCTTCGACGGCCGCCTCGGGCCGCTCGCGGCTCTGCTCATGCCCGCTGGCCACCGCCTCGACGGGTGGCTGCTGAGTGACGTCCGCGTCTCCGGCTCGCTTGCCGCGCCGGTGCTTGACGGCGCGACCAGCCTGACCGACGGGCGCTACGAAAACCTGGTCACAGGCACACTGCTCGAGAACTTGACGGCCGAGGGAACCAGCGCCGGCCAGGTCATCTCGCTCGACCGACTGAGCGCCGATGCCGGCAGGAACGGCCGTATCGAAGCCTCTGGTCAGCTCGCGTTGACCACCGGTGCCGCTCCCAGTCTCAACCTGGATATTACCCTGCGCAGAGCCATCTTGGTCCGGCGTGACGAGGCGACGATCGGGCTTGATGGACAGCTCGACCTGGACGGCACGTTCGACGACTTGGCGCTATCGGGCGCGCTGACGACGACAACCGCCGAGTTTCGCCTTATCGGTGACCTGCCCAGCGGGGTGGAGGAGCTACAGGTCACCGAAATCAACCAGCCCGAGGTCGCCGAACAGGCCGCGACGAGGGGCGGCGGCGGCTCTCTGCTGCGGTTCGATCTCACGATCGTCATCCCGGGACAGGCCTTCGTGCGGTCCCCGGTTCTGGATTCGGAGTGGAGCGGCGAGCTGACCATTCGCGGCGATAGTGAGAACCCCATCGTCTCCGGCGTGTTGCGACCGGTGCGCGGTCAGATCCTGCTCGCCGACAGACGGTTCGTCCTGGAACAGGGGTCGATTTCCTTTCTGGGTGATGATCCGGACCCGGTCTTGGACTTGACCGCGACGCGCTCCACCTCGAGTATCGATGCCTGGATCCGGGTGCAGGGCCGGGCCAGCAACCCGGAGCTGACCCTCACCTCGCGCCCGGAATATCCCGAGGACGAGATCATCTCGCGCGTGCTGTTCGACAAGCCGGTATCCCAGCTCAGCACGAGCGAAAGCATCGAGCTCGCCACTACGATCGCAGTATTTGCCAGGGGCATCACGCCGGCCACCGGCTTACTCACCTCGATGCGCAACGCCACGGGGCTCGACGTTCTGCGCGTCGGACGATCGGAGGAAGGCGACCCCACGGTCAGTGCCGGACGCTACATCGGCTCCAGGGTCTTCGTCGGCGTCGATCAGGGATCCGCCAGCGACAGCACGCAAGCCACCGTCGAGGTCGAAGTCACACCCAACATCTCGGTCGAAAGCGGCGTCGGAGCCGACAACAGCGGTCGTGTCGGCCTCAAATGGAAGTGGGACTACTAACGACCCCCTGGGTCAAAAACGGCGCAAGAGCCTCCAGGTGACGGGCAAAGCCGCGGCCGCCAATCCCAGCTTCAAGAGATCGCCGACAACGAAGGGATAGAGCCCCCATTGCAGTACCGGCTTGTCCCAGCCGGCCACCGCGCCCAGCCACAAGAGACCCGGCAGATAGATAAGAACGTTACCCAGGAACAGCGCCAGAACGGTGCTGACCACGCGCCGATCCCAACCGCGTTCGGCCAACCAGCCGCACAGCGCCGCCGCCATGATGAAGCCGAGGAGATAGCCCCCCGTCGGTCCCATCATATAGGCAAGGCCGATGCCCTTCTCCGGCGTGCCGGCGAAGACCGGCAGTCCCAGGCTCCCCGTCAGCAAGTAGACCGCCAGGGTCGAAACGGCGAGCCGCCAGCCATAGGCCATGCCCAAGGTCAGCACGACGAGCGTCTGGAACGTCAGCGGCACCGGGTAGAACGGGACCTTGATCTTGGCCGATAGGGTCAAAAGCAGCGTGCCTATCACGACCAACACCAGACCGCGGAGCAGTCGTCCCCGTGTCGCCACGGGCCAGAGGGTGGCTGCCAAGGTCGGTTGCGCGTCAGTCGTCGTCATCACCTTATTCCTCTCGTCACCCGTGGGCCCGTTCGTCGATGCGCCGGCACACCCTCCGGGCGCCGACGGTCGGCCCGGACCTTTTAAGGATCGTTCGACAAATCGGCAAGGCCCAACCCTTGCGGGCGACACGCCGAGATCAGCGGCATCTCGGGCGTCTCCTCCACGAATTGCCGTCAAGTCGCAAAGAGGTGATTTGCCTGTGAAGGCGGGGCTGCTCCATTCTGTCACCGCCGTAACCTAAATAAGAAATGTAAGTTTTAAGAGATAGATAGGCCTCAAATGCTTGAGCTTCCAGAGGACCGGAGATTGAAGAGACTGGCCCCCAAAGACGGTCGCAAGGCCGCTCGGGGAAGGGCCCACGCTCTTCGCCCGGAGCAGATCCAGGCTTCCAGCTCCCTTCTAAAGGCCATTGCCAACGAGAATCGATTGACCATTCTCTACCTCCTGCGCGAGGGCGAGAAGTCGGTTCTGGAACTCGGTCGCTCGTTGGATCTCAGACAGCCGACGGTCTCCCAACATCTCGCTCGACTTCGCGAGGAAGGGATCGTCGCCACGCGTCGCGATGGCCAGGCGATCTACTATTCCCTGGTTTGCCGTAAAGCGCGGCGCATCATCGACCTGGTGGAGCGCCTTTACACCTGAGACCGGCCGCAGGGTATCCGCAAGCGCTGGTTCCCTATACCTCCTAATTGGGCTGTGGTAAGAAGTGACCGTCCGGATGGTCCGGGCAGCGCGACCGCCTGCGCGGTGCGTCGGTCGGCACAACCCTCAAGAGAGCCTCTCACATGCACGGTAGTAACAAGCTTGACACCCGATCCCTGAGGGCCAAGGACAATCTCGTCATCCACCCCTGGGAAGACTTTGCCCAAATCGGTCAGCAATCACGCACTATCGTCGCCCGGACCGAGGGTATCTACGTCACCGATACCGACGGCAATCGCCTGATCGACGGGCCGGGGGGCATGTGGTGCGTCAACATCGGCCACGGCCGGCGCGAAATGGCCGATGCCATCGCCAAACAAGCCGAGGACCTGTGCTACTTCTCGCCTTGGTCGCTGGGCACCCCACCAGCCGCGATCCTGGCCGAGCGCCTGGCCGAATACGCGCCCGGTGATCTCAATCACGTGTTCTTCACGACAGGTGGGTCGACCGCCGTCGACTCCGCGCTCAGGTTCGTCTTCTTCTACAACAACGTCCTCGGCCGCCCGGAAAAAAAGCAGATCATCTCGCGTATCGGCGCCTATCACGGCAGCACCTACTTGAGCGCGAGCTGCGGCGGCAAGATGGCCGAGAAGACCAACATGGACATGCCGTCAGAGCTGGTGCACCACCTGCCGACGCCCAAGCCCCTCGCGCGCCCGCCGGAGATGTCGTTGGAGGCCTTCTGCGAGGCCAAGGTGGCGGACCTGGAAACCAAGATCCAGGAGCTTGGTCCGGAACGGGTCGCCGCCTTCATCGCCGAGCCCATCCTCGCCTCCGGAGGCGTCATCATTCCGCCGCCGGGCTATCAGCGCAGGTGCCAGGAGGTCTGCCGCAAGCACGACGTGCTCTATATTGCGGACGAGGTTGTCTCGGGTTTCGGACGCCTCGGTCATATCTTCGCCTCACAGGCGGTCTTCGACGTCACCCCGGACATCATTACAGTCGCCAAGGGACTGACATCGGGATACGTGCCGATGGGTGCCATGCTGGTCTCGGACCGTCTGATCGACGAGGTCAAGGCGACCGGCGCCGATGAAGCCTATTTCTTCAACGGCTTCACCTACTCCGGTCACCCGGTGGCGGCCGCCGCCGGCCTCCAGAACCTCGATATCATGGAGCGTGAGAACATCTGCGAGCATGTGCGCGAGATCGCGCCCTACTTCGCCGAGCGATTGGCGAGTTTGGCGGACCTGCCCGTGGTCTCGGAGGTCCGCGCAATCGGTCTGATGGCCGGCGTGGCGGGTTTGTTGTTCACCCAGGCGGTCGGTCGGGCGACCAACTGGCTCTGGCCCGAAGAGGTCGACAA
>JBFELD010000006.1:0-19055 GCA_041552375.1 Kiloniellaceae bacterium
CGCTCGGCGACGCTCGCTTATGCTGCCGTGGAGCAGACCAGCCGTCTCGGTCTCGGGCAGTCGACCTCGCTGGGCATTGGCGGCGATCCGGTCCACGGCATAACCTTCAGCGACTGCCTGGAGTTGTTCCTTGCCGATGATGAGACCGACGGGGTGGTGCTGATCGGTGAAGTCGGCGGCGCGGACGAGGAGGAGGCCGCCGCCTTCCTGACTGCCGAAAAGCCGAAGAAGCCCGTGGTCGCGTTCATTGCGGGCATTCACGCGCCACCGGAACGGCGCATGGGCCACGCCGGTACGGTCAGTCTCTTCGGCGAAGGCAGCGCGGCGGACAAGGAAGAAGCTTTGCGGGCCGCCGGCGCGATCGTCGCCGAAAGCCCCTCGCTCATCGGCCACGCCATGGGTCAGGCCCTGCGAAGCGTCTGAACGCGCGCGGCGCGGATCGTCGTCGTTTGTCGTCTAGCTGGCCGAAAGCCGCTCGCCTTCGATGACCACGGGTGCGGCGGTCAGACGATAGTGCTCCTCCGCCGCGGCGACGCCCGATCCGGCCTCGACCGGGATACCGATGTCACGCATCGCCATCTCGGCGCCTGCGATGGCCTGGATCAGCATCAGCTCATTCAGCCAGCCCAGGTGGCCGATCCGGAACACGCGTCCCGCCACTGCGCCGAGACCGACGCCGAGCGAGAGGTTGTAACGGCTGTAAGCGATCTTCGCCACGTCGTTGCCGTTGAAGCCGTCCGGCACGCAAATGGCGCTCACCGTGTCGGAGTACCACTTCGGTTCCTTGGCGCAGAGCCTGAGGCCCCAGGCATTGACGGCGCGGCGCACGCCCTCGGCCAGGCGATGATGGCGCGCGAAGACGTTGTCGAGCCCTTCCTTCAGCAGCAGATCGACCGAGGCCTGCAGACCGCGCAGCAAGGTCGTCGCTGGCGTGTAGGGGAAATAGCCGTCCCGGTTGGTGCGGATCATGTCGGCGAAATCGAAAAAACAGCGCGGGCAGGTCGCGGTCTCACCGGCGGCCAGGGCCTTTTCGCTGGCGGCGACGATGGCAAGTCCGGTGGGCAGCATGAAACCCTTCTGTGAGCCGGAGACCGCGAGATCGACACCCCACTCGGCCATGCGAAAGTCGATGCTGGCAACGGAGCTCACTCCATCGACCATCAGCAAGGCCGGATGGCCTACGTCGTCGAGCGCGCGGCGCACCGCGGCGACGTCACTGGTGACGCCCGTGGCGGTCTCGTTGTGGCAGACCAGCACCGCCTTGATTTCGTGGTCGCGGTCGGCGGCCAGACGCTCGGCGTAGCGCTCGACGGGAACGCCCTCGCCCCACTCGACCTCGATGGCCTCGACTTTCAGGCCATGGCGCTGGCAGAGGTCCACCCAGAGGTGCGAGAACTGGCCGAAGACCGAAGCGAGAACCGTATCGCCGGGCGAGAGCGTGTTGGTGATGGCCGCTTCCCAGCCCCCGGTTCCCGAGCCCGGAAACAAAAAGACCTGGCCATCGGCCATTTTGAAGACCTGTTTCAGGTCGCGGAAGAGACCAAGCGTCAACTCCGGGAAGTCCGGCGCGCGCTGATCCTCCAGCGGCAGGTCCATCGCGAACCTGAGCGCCGGCGGCAAATTGGTCGGTCCGGGAATGAATAGCGCGTTGTTTCCAGGTCTCATGTGCCCCTCCCGTCCGGTCCCTGGCCATGCACGGCCGGACGCTTTTAAGTGGTCACTAATTAAATAAATTTTCTCATTTGTAGTCACCTCATTTTCCATGTAAACCGACAAAATTGTAAGGTTGGGATAATTTAAACTGATGCAAAGACTGCGCGACAGACTCCCGCCGGCCAATAGCCTGATCGTCTTCGAGTGTGCCGCCAGGCAGCTCAGCTTTACCCGCGCGGCCGAGGAGCTTCGCGTCACCCAGGCCGCCGTCAGCCGACAGGTGCAGTTGTTGGAAGCGCATCTCGGCGTGAGGTTGTTCGCGCGGCGTCACCGGGCGATCGCGCTCACGCCCCAGGGCCTGCGGTTTCAGCAAGCGGTGTCGATCGGACTGGCGCATATCGCCGGTGCCGCCGACGAGTTGAGACGCGAGCAGGACGCGGCGGACGTCACGATCTCCTCCAGCGTCACCTTCGCCTCCTATTGGCTGATGTCGCGGATCGCCAAGTTCAGGGCCCAATTTCCCGAGGTCGACGTGCGCCTGGTGGCATCGGCGAAAGCGCGGGATCTGGCGACGACCGGCATCGACCTGGCGATCCGCTATGGTCGTGGGGAGTGGCCGGGGGCGGTGGCGGACGAGATGTTCGAGAACGAGATCTTCCCGGTCTGCGCGCCGGCCTATCTTGCCGCGAACACTCCGCTCGAGCGGCTCTCGGACTTGAGCCGGGCGACCCTGCTTCACCTGACGCAATACGACCGCAATTGGGTAACCTGGGAGACTTGGTTCAGAGCCTTCGACCTAGGCGAACCGGCACGTGGGCGCGGGTTATCCTTCGACAACTACATGATCTTGCTGCATGCGGCGGTGCGCGGCGAGGGGGTGGCGCTCTGCGGTGGTCGTTTGGCCGAGGATTTGATCGCCCGCGGCGAGCTGGTCCGGCCGATCGACTCCTCATTGCAATCGGACTTCTCATTCTATCTTCTGCATCCGGCGGGCCGGCCGCTGCGGCCCGATGCGGCGCGTTTTCGCGACTGGCTGTTGGCTGAGGCCCAAGGTCATAAGGGGGCCGGCGCGGTCGTTCATGACAGCCCTACCGACTAGTGCACCACGATGGCCCTGCCGTCTTATGCACCACGACGTGCGCGCGTCGGGGTTCCCAGGTGCTTCATCACCCAGTCGCGGAAGGCCTCGATCTCCTTTGCATTATCGCTGTGGCCGGGGATCCGGCCTCGATAGCTCGGAACGGTGGCAACGAAGCTGCAAGCGACAGGTGACGCACCCGAAGAGGTCGGCTGTCACACGAATTTAACGCGAATTTTGAAGCCTAAAGATTGCCAAAGGTTGCGCGTGCGGGCATAGTATTCGAACACTTCGCAACGACATCATACCAACGAGCGCGGGCCCCGAAGTGGGCGTCGGTGAATCGCAGTCGGCAGTTTGCAGGCGGGCTGTATATGGGCGATTTACAGTGAGAGGTTGAGGAGAAGCTCAATGGTCGAGACCGCGAAAAAGTCAGTGGCGACAAAGGGCAAGACGAGATTGTCCGATCAAGAGACCGAGACGACCAGCAAGGGCAGGAAGCAAGAAAACGCGCAGGGCTCGACAGCCAGCGTGCAGCAGGACGCGATCACCAAGGACAACCCCAAAGTTACGAAGGAAAAAATGGACACTCCGGTTCAGCAGACCAAGGCGGCGAGCAAGACCAAGACGCAGGGAACCGCGCCGTCCGCGCCTGAGAGCGCCGAGCAGCAGGTGATCATCGAGCAAAATCAGGCCAACCTCGTTGCCTTCGTAGAGGCCAATGAGGCGATCATGGCCGGCATGGCGGCGCTCGGTGCCGAGGTCGTCGGTTTTGGAACGAAACGACTGCGCGATAACATGGAGCGCACGGAGACGTTGCTTGCGTGCCGGGATCCCGAGCAAGCCTTTCGTGTCCAGTGCGAATTCTTCGAGCAGGCCACGCAACACTACTTGGAACAGGCCAACCAGGTGATGACGATCATGACCGCCATGACGCAGAGTTTCCTGGCGCCACTCGAGGAGCGCACGCGCGAAACATTGCGGGAGTTGAACAAGGAAGAGGACTGAGCGCGCCCTCGTCAGTGCGTGACGAGAGCGAGCTCAGGGAGCTCGGCACCGTCGTCGATCTCCTCGCAGACCCAATCCATCGCCTCGGCGAGGGCGTCCTTGCCTAGCGTGTCGGCGACCAGGTTGACGATGACGCTCATGGCCGCCTCGACGTTTTCCGCATGCTCGTCCTGATGATGCGAGCGCAGCAGGTTGACCATCGCCGTGCATTGCGCCAGGGATAGCGCGACGACCCGTGCTTGGTGGGTTCTCTCATCGTCCATGCTCACCTGATCACTCCGCAATGCCTCACCGATGTCGTGCCGGGAATTGGGCGGCCCGTCACGCTAGGCGCCGACGGTTAAGACATGGTTAAGTGAGTGATTCCGCAGTTTTTTCGACTTGCCGATGAGCCTCGCCCCGATGGTAATCGCGGTGGCTAGCCGCCACGTGTTTCCAAGCGGTCGAGGAGATCCTTCCAAATGACGGCGCCGGCGAGGGCCAAGTTGCGCAGACCATGCAGAGGGATCGGCTTCAACCGTGTGGTCGGCAGCGCCAGGTCGTCCGCCTGCCGGCCGCTCAGCCGCTCGGCCAGAAGCTTGCCGCAGGCGGTGGCCATAGCCACTCCGCGGCCATTGTATCCGAGCATCGCATGCAGGCCCGGCGCGGGCTCGTGCAGGTGTGGGACGTGATCGGTCGTGATCGCGAGCTTCCCGCCCCAGCAGTAGTCCACCTCGACATCACCAAGGTTCGGGTAGAGCGTGCGCAAGTTCTTTTGGATGCCGTCGTAGAAACGCAGCTCTTCGGTTTCGCGCTGGCCGCCACGTCCTCCCACCAAAAGGCGGCCGGTGTGATCTAGCCTGAAGTAACGCAGCAGGCGCCGCGTGTCCGAGACCGGCAAGCCGCCCACCAATATGGAGCGGCGCAGATTGTCGGAAAGGGGTCGGGTCGCGATCTGATAGCTGAAGACCGGAATGACACTTTCCGCGAGGCCGGGCCATAGACCGCCGCTGTAGGCGTTGGTCGCGAGGACCACCTGCCGCGCATCGACCCGACCGCCGGGCGTTTCCACCCGCCAGCCCGCGCTGTCCTGTTGGAGCGCGGTGACCGGGGAGCCTCCGTGGATCGTGGCACCAGCGGCGCGCGCGGCGGCGGCCAGGCCCCGGGCGAAGGAAAGGGGCTGCAACATACCGCCACCGCGGTGGATCCAGCCACCGGCATAGCCTTCCGCGCCGGTCCGCTCGGCGATATCCGAGGCCGACAGCATCTCCACCGTGGCGCCGCGCTCGGCGCACTCAGCGGCCTTTTTTTCCGCCAGCGCCATGGTTCGATGGGCATGGACGGCCTGAATCCATCCTTGACGCTCGGCATGACAATCAATGGCGTGGCGCTCCACCAGCTCGAAGACCAGGTCGGCGGCCTCTTGGCCAAATCGGAACAGGGTCTCGCCGCGCTCGGCGCCGTAGCGCGTGATCAGCTCGTCGGCATCCAGCTTCAGGCCCGGAATGACCTGGCCGCCGTTTCGGCCCGAGGCGCCCCAACCGGGCTCCGCGGCTTCCAGCAGGATGACCTTCGCGCCAGCCTCGGCCGTGTGCAGCGCGGCGGAAAGGCCGGTGAAACCGGCACCGACGACAACCACGTCGGCTTGCGCCTCGCCGGCCAGTGCCGGCGTCTCGATCGCTGGGGCGGCACTTGCCGCCCACAACGAATTGGGCAAGAAGGCTTGGGCCATCTCCCGATATCCTCCGATTCGTTTTCGCGGCTCTAGTCTGCCTGTTGGCAAAGCGCATCGGAAGGGCCACGTGGTCTCGGTAGCCACGCTCGGCCAGGTCTTTCAGGATCAAAATTCGTAGGCCTCGGCATCGGGTTCGATGTGACAGCCTTCCCAGCATGCACGCGCAGGATGGTGGGCCCGACCGGGTCCGGGCGACAAGCCCTTCCGTGCCGGCCGTTGTCGCGCGACCTTATCGCAGGTTATTGCAATCGTGGCATGTGGTTGAGGCGCCATGGTCTAGCCCCCGGTGCTGTGCCACACTCGACACGGTGTCTTTCGGTAACCTTTCGGGAGGTTCGGGGAATGGGTATGGAGGTTGGTGGCCTATTTGGCTTGTTGATCCTGATCGCGGATGTCTGGGCGATCATAAAAACTGTCCAGAGTGGTGCGTCGACCGGCAGCAAGGTGCTCTGGATCGTCGTTATCCTGATTTTGCCAGTCCTCGGTGTGATCCTCTGGTTCCTGCTGGGGCCACGGGACCGCTGACACCCCGCCTCGACTGAGTTTCGATCCACGCCGCGGCGACACGGGCCCCGCGTGAGCGCGCACGCATTCTTGACTTTTTTCTGATCTCCTATGGTCCGGGGTGAAACCTTTTTCACTCCGGCCTGTACCGATAAGCGAGGAGCAATGTAAGG
Source organism: Kiloniellaceae bacterium (assembly GCA_041552375.1). GTDB lineage: Bacteria > Pseudomonadota > Alphaproteobacteria > Kiloniellales > Kiloniellaceae > JAJFGK01. The sequence goes on from JBFELD010000006.1 coordinate 6,131, forward strand.
GCTCGTGGACGGTGACAGGACTTGTCGAGAGACTATCGGTAGAGTTGGCGGATAAGAGGTTGACGCGGCGAGAAAATCTGGTGGACCTCAAGGAGAGGAGCTGGCTGCCCCGTCACTGCCGCGGAGATCGTGCCGCGTTTCCCGCCCTGATGGAGGCCTACCGCCGGCCGGTCTACGGCTACCTGACGCGTTGTGGGCTCCCGGCCGCCGATCGCGACGACGTCTTTCAAACGGTCTTCCTGAAGGTTCACGCGGCGGCCCGCAGCTATGACCCCAGCCGCCCGCTGGCGCCATGGATTTTTACCATCGTCGCCAACAGCGTACGCAACCACCTAAGTGTTGCGGCGACGCGGGCCATGGGGGTGGACGACCCAGACCTGGATCGTCTGCATGATCCCAATCCGGGCCCTGAGCGGATCGTCCAAGCAAGGGACATGGTCCGGCGGGTCGAGGGCGCGCTTCAGACCCTGTCACAGGCGCAGCGCGAGGTCGTGCTCCTGGTCACGGTCGTGGGTCTTTCGCAACAGATGGTGGCGGAGACCCTGGACCTGCCGCTTAACACCGTGAAGACGCACCTCCGGCGGGCACGCCTCGCCCTGACCAAGATGGTAACGGGCGAGGTGGGCGCGCGTGGGCGCGAAGGAGAATTCGATGCAGACCTGTGAACTCGCGCAAGAGCGTCTTGCCGAGGAGGGACGCGAGGCCTTCCGGTCGGACCCGGAGCTGCGTCGTCACGTCGAGGGCTGCGCCGATTGCACGGCCGTGCTCGCCGGTCTCGAGGAAGTCGATGCGACGCTGGAAAGCCTGCCGCTCGAAGATGCGCCGGACGATCTGGTGCGCGCGACACTCGAGGCGGTGGAGCGTGCGGCCGTGCGCGACCGTGGCCCGCACATGGGTTTCGGGCGTCGCGAGCTGATCGCCGGCGCGCTGGCGGCATCGGTGGTGGTAGTCGCCAGCCTCGGTCTTCTGCGTAATATGGAGCCCTTCCGCTCATACATGATGGCCGATCGGGAGCGCGCGCTCACCGAGACCAAGGAGCTGTCGGAGGTCGTTGGACAGACCGCGCCCATGCCGGCGACGGAGGCACCCGCGCCCTCTTCGGGCTTGGTCGACGGGCCCGCCGATGAAGCGGACGATGCGGCGGGCTTCTACGACCAAGGCCGTCGCGGCAACGCCGACAAGAACAAGAAGACCGATTACCGCTCGCTCGATACCGAAGCGGCGCGGCGAGAGTTGGAGCCGGTCGGCTCGCTTTCATCCTCCGGCGACGAAGACGCGCTGTTTGCCGCGCGGCCCGCTTACGAAGGCGAAGCCTTTCGCTGGGAGGAAGAAGAGCTGAACATCCCGAGCGAGGCGGATCTGATCGGTCGTTTGGAACGCGGGGCCGGTCTCGGGGATCGCAAGGCCCAATCCCTACGGACGAAGTCCGAAGAGCGGACGTCCGAATTGGAGATCGTCGGTGGCAAGGCCGCGAAGGATGACCGTCAGCGGGCCGGTGCCGGCAACGAGGTGATGGAAAAGCCCCTCGCCCGTGACGCGCTGGAGGACGGGCGCAGCGATACGCTCGGAGCGGATCTGTCGGTCGGTCAGTCGCGCTTGCCCGAAGCGCAGGAGAAAGCGCAGCCGCCCGTCCCGCCTCAAGTGAGCGAGCAAGACGCCGAACCGACGCAGCTTCAGGCACTCGACAACCTCCGCGCGGCGCAAAAGACCGTGGCGGCGCCTCGCAAGCAAGGAGCTGCCAAGGTTGGGAACGCCCAAGTTGCGCCTGTCGCCGCGCAGGCCTATTTGGAGCGCATCGAGTCGATGGAAAGTCTCGTCTTCCAGCCGGCGACGGGCTATTGGGCCAACAGCTATATCCCCGGCGATCCGGAAATGCGGCTCTTGGCGGCGCGGCTGGGCGTCTGGGACCGCGGCGAGTTGGGCGCCGACCACCAATTGGAACGCGCGGCCCATCAGGTGGATCAGCCCTTCGACTCGCCGCAAGGCGCAGGGCTGGCGGTCTATCTGCAGGCGGACAAGAGCGCCCTCGAGGGGCCGTCTCGACTGCGCTTGCAGGTGGGCCTGAAAGGCGCTGAGCAAAAGGCCGCCCACCGCCCGGCCATGAACGTGGCGTTGGTCCTGCATCTGCCGAGCGCGGCGGAACGAACGGAGTTAGGCGCGCGGGTTCGTGCCCTTGTTGGCGCCCTTGATCGCGCGCGCCGGCCGGGCGACCGTTTCTCGCTGGTTCTCGCCGGACCGGGGGGCGGTTTGTTGGTCACCGCGGAAGAGTTTCGGCATGGTCCGCTGGCGGTGGCCATGGAGCGCATAGTGGATGGCAGTCAGGATGATCAAGCCGCGCCGCTGGCCCTGGACGCCGCCATCGCGCTTGCCCATGACACCGTCCGGCAAGCGGAGCAGCCTGACGATGTGCTTGGGACCGGCCTGGTCCTACTGGCGATGGGCTCTCCGCTTTCCGGAGACATCGCCGGTCTCGAGCAGAGCGTTCACCGCAACGCCGTCGGTGGCGTGCCCTTGAGCGTCGTCAGTCTCGACGCCGGCGCCGACTTTGCCCAGATCGACCGTTTGGTCGCTGTCGGGCAGGGCAATCGCCGGACGTTGGAACGCCCTGCGGAGGCCGAGGCCTTGATCGATCGCGAGCTGCACGCGGCGAGCCGGGCGGTGGCGCGGGCCGTGCGCCTGCGCATCCGCCTGGCACCCGGTGTCAAGCTGATCGACGTGCTGGGCTCGCAGCGCCTGGACGAACCCCAGGCCGAGCGGGTTCGAGAGGCCGAACAAGCCATCGACCGGCGGCTCGCCGGCGATTTCGGGATCATCGCCGATCGCGGCCTTGACGAGGAAGGGATCCAGATCGTCATCCCCACCTTCCATGCGGGCGATGCGCACGTCGTGCTGCTCGATCTGGCGGTCGAGGGTGCCGGACCGGTGGCCGACGTCCAGGTCCGCTACAAGGACCTGACCCGACTGAAGAACGGCGTCGAGCAGGCCCACTTCTCGCTCGAGCGCGGGATCTCCTCACGCGGACCTTTGGAGCGCAACGTGTTCAAGAACCATGCCGCCTGGGAGCTGGCGCGCGACGTGCGCCGCGCAGCCCGGTTGCTGGTGCGCGGTGAGATCGACGCGGCGCGGTTGGTTCTCGCCGAGCGGCGCGACCTGATCGCCGGGCTCCGCCAGGAGATCGAGGGCTGGTCCCAGGATGCCGAGCTACTGGCCGACGAGGCGATGCTGGCCGACTACCTGACAGCGCTCGGCTCGCCGGTGCTCGCGCAAGGAACCCACCACAGGATGTTGGCCGAGTCCCTTCGCTATGCGGCCTATCGCAAGCTGCAAACGGCGGCGCGATAGGACGGCAGGTAAGCCGGCCGCGAATGACAGGAGTAAGCGATATGATGAGACTGTTGCTGATCGTACTCGGGCTTTGGCTCGCCACGCCCGCGCTGGCGCTCGAGCCGCCGGCCGGCCACGGTGGTGAGGTGCGTGTTCCTCTCGCGGATTACGAGCGGATGCTGGCGCTCTTGAACGCCAAGCCGCGCCCCGCCCCGGCAGCCTATGCCATCGGCAGTTCCAGTGTCGCCGTCGAGGTGAGCGAGACGGAGGATCGCACGTCGGCCTCGGTGATGGTCACCTTTCGCGTCGAGACCTTCGAGGATGAATGGACCCTCGTGCCCTTGTTGCCGCCGGGTGCAGCGCTGCGTAATGCGAGCGTCGATGGCCGGCCGGTGCAGCTGGTCGAAGGCCCCGATGGGCTCTCTTGGAGCACCAACGAGGCCAAGGCGGTCACCATCGTTCTGCGCTACAACGCCGACGCAGCGCGCTCGCCGGACGGCTATGTCTTGAGCTTGCCGGTGCCTCGCGCCGCCGCGACCGACTTGGCGCTCGCGTTCCCGCGGGCCGAGGTAGATTTGGCGGTGGTGCCCTCGGCCGACCTGCGTCACGAGGTGCAGGGCGCTGGCACTCTCTTTACCGCCAGCATCCCGGCGACCTCCTCGATCCTTGTTTCCTGGCGCGCCGCCGGCAAGCGGCCCTATGCGATCAGCCGCGCCCTCTACAGCGGGTCCTTGCGCGACGACGCTCTAGTCTGGACGGCACGATTCCAGGTCGAGCTGTTCGGTGAGGCGCCCACTTCCCTCCCGGTGATGCCGAGCGCGGTGACCCTCAACGACATCCGCGTCGATGGGAAGGTCGCCACGGTGGTGGTCGAGCAGGGAGCCTTCGTGACCATGCTGCAGGGCCGCGGCCTGCACGAGGTGGTGGTGGATTTCCAGGTGCCCATCATCACGGGCCAAGGTGCGCCGCGTGCCCATCTCGACATCCCCCGGGTGCCGGTCTCGCGCTTCGACCTGGTCTTGCCTGGCCGAAAGGACGTGAAGGTCAGCCCTCTCGCCAACGTCGAGACGGCCATCGAGGACGAGAGGACGAAGGTGCAGACCTTCATCCCCATGAGCGAGCAGGTGGTCTTCACCTGGACGGAAGCCGTGCCCGAAGATCTGCGCGGGCAGGTGCGGGCCAATGCCAGCCTCTATCACGTTGTGCATGCCGAGGAAGGCGTGCTGCACGCCCTGGCCACCGTCGTCTATGAGATCACGCACGGCGAGACCAACGTGCTCGAGCTGGATATCCCCGAGACCACGCAGGTCAACCGGATCGACTCGCCGACGGGTGCCCTCTCCGATTGGGCGGTGACCGAAAGCGACCGTGACGGGATGAAGCGGATCGCCGTCTTCCTCGACCACGACGTGACCGGCGAGTTCCGCTTGCGGATCTCCTACGAGCTGCTCTTGGGGACGTCGCGTCCGGAGGGCGAGGCCGTCTTGCTGCCGCTCTTGGGTGCGCGGCAGGTCCATCGCCAACGTGGTATGGTGGCCTTGCTCTCGGGTAAGGAGCTGGCCCTAAAACCGGTCCTCGAGGAGGGGGTTTCCAAGGTTGGTGAAAACCAACTCCCTGCCTTTGTGCGCAATGAAATCTCGGCGACGGTCGCCCATACTTACAAGTACACCGAGCTCATGGCCCAGCTCAGTGTCCAGGCCGTGGTGCCCGAGCGCCGGCAGGGTATCTACGACGCCCAGGTCGACAGTCTCATCTCACTCGGTGAGGTGACGCTGAAAGGCTCGGCCACGGTCGAGATCGACATCAAGTCCGGGACCCTGCTGGATCTGGCGTTGCGCCTGCCGGCCGGTGTCAACGTACTGGAAGTGACCGGCCCGTCGATCCGCTCCCACCAGGTCGACGAGAGCGGCGACGGAAAGTCCATCGCGATCGAGTTCACCCGCGAAATGGACGGGCGCTTCCGCCTCGATGTCGCCTATGAGCAGATCATGGACAGCAAATTGGCCGAGATCGGCGTACCCACGGTCGGTGTGCCGGGGGCCGAAGTCGAGCACGGCCGCATCGCGGTCGAGGCGTTGAGCGCGGTCGAGGTGCGGGCGCTCGAGACCGAGCAGCTTTCCAGCCTCGACATCAAGGACCTGCCACAACAGCTCGTCCTCAAGACCACGAACCCGATCCTTTTGGCCTATCGCTATGTCAGTGCCAAGCGACCCTTCAAGCTGGTGTTGGCGATCACCCGTCACCAAGAGATCGACGTTCAGGTGGCGGCCATCGAGCGCGCCGACTTCAGCTCGCTCTTCACCCGCGACGGGCTGGTGGTGACGACCGCGCGACTGATGGTGCGCAACAGCCGCCAGCAGTTCCTGCGACTTGCGTTACCGGCCGGTTCCGAAGTCTGGTCGGTCTTCGTCGACGGCAAGCCGGAAAAGCCGGCCTTCGCCAAGGAAGGCGAGGGTGAGGCGACCTCGGCTATCCTGGTCAAGATGATCAATTCTTCCGTCGGGTTCCCGGTTGAAATCGTCTATGCCACCCCGGCCGATCCGGTCGAATGGTTGGGACAGCTGTCCGGTCGGCTGCCACGGCCCGACATGGTGGTGACCCACACCCGTTGGGACGTGTTCGTGCCGCAGGGGCCACACTACCTCACGCCCGATACCACGATGGACCTGGTGATCGACGGGGTGCCGACCGCCCCGCATCTGATCGAGGCCGAGATGATGGCCCGCGTCTCGGACGCCTATCAAGCACAGATCGGCCAGCCCTTGCGCATCGCCGTGCCGCGCCAGGGCGTCCACTATGCCTTCGAGAAGCTCTATGCCAATCAATCTCCACAGGAGGCGGGTTTCGAGGTCCGCTACCTTGCCGCCGGGGTCGATGACATCGGCTTGGCGATGAGCGTCCTTGCCGTGGTTCTCCTGTGGATCGGCATCGCCGGCTTGGCCGGCCGTGGCACAAGGCTGCCGACCGTGGTCGTGGTGCCCTGCACCCTATCCGGTCTGGCACTCTTGGCGCTCACGGTCGGCTATCTGGAGACCAGTCCCCTGCTGGCCTCGGGTCTCGCTCTGGCCATTGCGGTCATACTGGCCTTGGCCTGGGCCGTACGCTTTTGGCGCACGCGGCGGATCGCAACCGGTGGGCCCGCGGTATGAACGGCGTAGTGGGGTTCGGCGCGGGGATGTCTTCGGGTGTCCTCGCGTACAACCCTAGGCTATGGCAACGACCGAAGCCTTCATCGCGACGGCCCGGTTCGGGCTCGGCGCCCGGCCCGGGGAGTTGGCGGCGATCGCCTCCGATCCCCAGGGGTTGCTGAAGGCTCAGATTGAGGCTTCCATCGCGCCGCCAGCCGAGTTGCAGGGGCTCCCGAGCGCCGCATCGCAGGTCACCCGTTTCCTGGAGACGCGCGGGCAAGAACGCGAGATCAGGCGCATGCTGAAGGGTGACGGGCGCGATCTCTATCTACGCGAAGCAGGGTCCAGGACGCGGGCCATGGTGGCGAGCGAGCGGCCGTTTTTGGAGCGCCTGGTCGCCTTCTGGAGCAATCATTTCACCGTTTCAGCCGCGCGCCCGCAGGTGCTATCGCTGGTCGGCGCCTTCGAGCGCGAGGCCATCCGCCCCCATGCCTTGGGTAGCTTTGCCGCCTTGCTGCGCGCGGCTGTCCAGCATCCGGCAATGCTGTTCTACCTCGATAATTTGCGCTCGATCGGCCCCAATTCACGGGCCGGCCGATGGTCAAAGCGCGGCCTCAACGAGAACTTGGCACGCGAGGTCCTGGAGTTGCATACCCTGGGTGTCGAGGGCGGCTATGACCAGGAGGACGTCATCGCCCTGGCCAAGATCCTGACCGGCTGGAGCATTGCCCGGCCGGGAAAGGAGCCGCGGCCCGGCCATTTCCATTTCCACGCGCGGGCCCACGAGCCGGGAGCCAAGACCCTGCTCGGCCGTCGATATCGAGAGGACGGCGTGCGCGAAGGGGAGTTGGCCTTGGATGCTTTGGCCCGTCATCCCGCCACCGCGCGGCACCTGGCTCTCAAGCTGGCGCGGCATTTCATCGCCGACAGACCGCCCGAGAGCGCGGTACGACACTTGGCTGGGGTCTATAACGAAACCGAAGGCGATCTGGCGGCCCTGGCCGGGGCCCTGATCGATATGCCGGAGACCTGGCGCGAGCCTTTGGCAAAGCTCAAAACGCCCCAGGATCTTGTCGTTTCCAGCCTGCGGGCGACCGCCATCGAGCCTGAGGACAAGATCCTGGTCGGAACTCTCAAGTCGCTGGGTCAGGCTCCCTGGACCGCGCCCTCCCCGGCGGGTTGGCCGGACGAGGCGGATGCCTGGTCGGCGCCCGACGCCCTGGTCGAGAGGGTCGAGTTCGCCGCCGCCCTGGGCCAACGCCTCGGCGTCCACAAGGATCCGCGCCGCATGTTGGCCGAGACCATCGCCCCGGTGGCCATGCCCCGCACGGCCAAGGCGATAGGCCGGGCGCCAAGCGCAGGCGATGGCCTGACACTGCTCTTGGCGAGCCCCGAGTTTCAAAGGAGGTGAAGGTGATCGACCGCCGAACCCTGCTTTCCGCCACTGTCGCCGGGGCCGGTCTTTGTGCCGTTGCGCCGGGCCTGGCGCTCGCCCGGCTACCCGGCGAGCGGAGGTTGGTGGTGGTGATCCTGCGGGGTGGCCTCGATGGGCTCGCCGCGGTGCCCCCCTATGGTGACCACCACTACGAGCGGACACGCGGTGATCTGGCGCTCGAACGCCCAGGGCCGGCCGGAGGTGTTATCGATTTGGACGGGTTTTTCGCGCTGCATCCGGCGCTTGAGGGTCTGCACCCGCTCTTCACCGCTGGTGAACTGGCCCTGTTGCACGCAACTGCGGCGCCTTACCGTGCGCGCTCACACTTCGATGCCCAGGACGTGCTCGAGAACGGCACCGGGCGGCCGCGCGGCGCGCGTGACGGATGGCTCGCGCGCGCCATTGTCGCTCTCGATCCGGCTGCGGCGCGAGCCCCCCTCGGTCTCGCGGTGGGACCGGCCGTGCCTTTGGTGTTGCGCGGCGAGGCGGCGGTTGCCTCTTGGGCGCCGCAAGAGCTGCCCCGGGCCGAGGACGCCCTCCTCGCCCAGGTGAGTGCCTTGTGGGAGGGAGATCCCCAATTGGGCCCGGCGCTCGCCGAGGGCTTGCGCATGCGCGCCATGAGCGACGAAGTGATCGGCGCGAAGGACAACAAGAAGGCCGGACGCCCCGGGCCGCGCGCCTTCGCCGCCTCAGCCCGTGTCGCGGGCAAGATGCTGACGGCGGACGATGGGCCGCGCATCGCGGCTTTGGAGATCGGTGGCTGGGATAGCCATGCCAATCAGGGACGCGACAGTGGGCAGCTCGCGCGAAACCTCGACGCGCTGGCCGGGGGTCTATTGGCGCTGAAGGAGACCTTGGGTCCGGCCTGGCGCTCCACCGCGGTCTTGGCAGTGACCGAGTTCGGACGCACCGTGCGGCCCAACGGCACCAAGGGCACGGATCACGGCGTCGCGGGGGCCGCCTTCGCGCTGGGCGGCGCGGTGGTGGGCGGTCGAGTGCTCGCCGATTGGCCGGGGCTCGGCGATCGTGATCTCCATGAAGGCCGGGATCTGGCGCCGACAACGGATCTTCGGACCCTCTTCAAAGCCGCCCTGATCCAGCATTTGGGACTGTCGCCACGCGTGGTCGAGGCCGAGGTCTTTCCCGAGAGCGCCGCCTTGCGTCCTCTGCCGGGTCTCTTCCAAGGCTGATGAGGCGGCTTACGCGCGAAGTCCCGGAAGTCGTCCCGAAAGCAGGTCCTCGGCGACGGCCTGAGCGCGACCGTAGTCGATCTTGCCCGAGCCGAGCAGCGGCACCTCCTGACCGGGGTAGACCTTTCGCGGCACCATCAACTCCGGCAAGCCGGTGGCCCCGGCATGGGCCAGGAAGCTCTCGCGGCTGGCGTCCTCACAATCGGTCAGAAGCACAATTTGTTCGCCCTTGCGCTCGTCGGGGAGATTGATCGCCGCGACCGCGGCACCAGGCCACAGTTTGGCGGCCGCATCCTCGATGGCGGTTAGCGAGATCATCTCGCCGGCGACCTTGGCGAAGCGCTTGGCCCGTCCCTTGATGGTGATGAAGCCGGCCTCGTCGAAGTCGACGATGTCGCCGGTATCGTACCAGCCGTTCGCTGGCGGTTCGAGCCGGCCGGGAGCTTCGCTCCGGTAATACCCGAGCATGATATTGGGTCCACTCACCCAGAGCCGTCCGCCGTCATCGATACCGGGTACCGGCTCCAGCCGATGCTCGATCCCGGGCAGCAGCCGTCCGACCGTCCCCGCCTTCCAGTGCATGGGCGTGTTGGTGGCGATGACCGGGCTCGCCTCGGTCGCGCCGTAGCCTTCGATGATACGCAGGCCGAATTTGTCGATCCAGGTCTGTCGCGTCTGGTCCTTGACCTTCTCCGCCCCGGCGAAGACATAGCGCAGCGAGTAGAAGTCATAGGGGTGCGCCACGCGCGCATAGCCGGCAAGGAAGGTATCCGTTCCGTAGAAGATGGTCGCATTGGTCGCGTAGACCAGCTCCGGAATGATGCGATAGTGCAGCGGGCTCGGATAGAGAAAAGTCTTCACGCCCGAGACCAGCGGCAGGATCAGCCCTGAGGACAACCCAAAGGAGTGGAACAACGGCAGGGCATTGAAGACGATATCGGTGGGGTTGAAATCGACCCGCGCGCCGAGCTGGAAGGCGTTGGCGAGAATGTTGGCATGAGAGAGCACGACCGCCTTCGGCATGCCCTCCGACCCGGAGGTAAAGAGAATCACGGCCGGTTCGTCCGGCGATGCCGCGTCCGGGCGCACGTGCATCTGGTGGAGCGGCTCGGCGAAGGCCCGCGCGGCAAGGCCGTAGAGCCGCCCCATCAGGCCGATCTCCTCGCGCAGATCCTCTAAATAATGGATCTCCAGGTCGCGCGAGAGCTGCTGGACCGGTTCCTCGAGTTTCGCCGCTTGGACGAAGCGCCGCGACGAGATGACATGGCGCACCTCGGCAGTTCGGCAGGCGGCCTCCATGGCCGCCGAGCCCGCGGTGAAGTTGAGCATGGCGGGCACGCGGCCATAGGCCTGCAGGGCGAGGAAAGTCACGGCGGTGGCGCTGGCGCTGGGCAGCAGCAGGCCGACCGCCTCGCCTTTCTCGGTGAAGCCGGCCAGGCGATGGCCCAAAGCGAAGCTTGCTTGGCTCAGGCGTCGGTAGGAGAGCGCCCGGCGGTCGATGTCATCGACGATCTCCGCCTCGAAGCCATGGGTGGCACCGGCGTCGAGCACTGCTTGGAAGAGAGTGCGGCGCCAGTCGCAGGTGCGGAAGACGACCTCGCACATGATGTCATAGAGCTTCTCGCCGATGGCCTCGCGCCGCTTGCGGCCTCGCAGGCTCTCGTCGACGGTGAAGCGCTGCGGCTCGAGGATGGTTACGGTTATCTTGGGGAACCAGCGCAGCCGCAGCTTGCCCTTGAGGCGCGACAAGGGAGTGAACTGGGCTCCGTCGATCCGTACCGGCAGAAGATCGGCATCGGCCTTGTCGGCGATCATGCCGGGGCCCTCGTAGACCTTCATCAGCGCGCCGGTGACGGTTAGACGCCCCTCGGGAAAGATGACGCAATGGCGCCCCTCGCCCACTATCTTGATCAGCGAGCGGGTGGATAGGGGCTTGGTCGGGTCCATGGGATAGAATTCGATCAGGGTCAGGAAGGGGCCGACCCACCAACGCTTGGCCATGTGGGTATCGATGGCGAAAGTCGGCTTCTCAGGCAGAAAGGCGGCGAGCAGAAGGCCGTCCAGGAAGGAGACGTGATTGGCGACGATCACCGCCCGAGGGCCGCACTTGGCATAGTTCTCCAGGCCGCGCACCTCCACGCGGTAGAGCAGGCGCAAAAGCCCCGCGATGAGTGGTTTGACCACCGCCTCGGGCAACAGCTTGCAGATGTAGACCGCCACGCCGAAGTTGATGACCGCCACGGTGAGGAATACCTGCGGGACGGTGAGGTCCATCGCCAACATGGCCGAGGCGGCCAGCGAGGAGACAACCATGAAGGCGGCGTTGAGGACGTTGTTGGCGGCGACCACGCGGGCCCGGTGCTCGGCCGCGCTGAAGTGCTGCATGATGGCGTAGAGCGGCACGATGTAGAGGCCGCCGAAAATGGCAGTCGCCAGCAAAGCTGCAACGATCAGCCAGTTGTAGGGCTGAGCCAGGAAGTCCTGCCAAGCGACCGGCTCGGCACCCGCCTGATACTCCCGGGTGAGGAGGAAGACGGCGAGGACGGCCAGCGACATGCCGAGCGCACCCAAGGGCACGTACTTGGCGCTGACGGCGCCCTTCAGCAGGCGGTTCGTGAGCAACGAGCCGATCGCGATCCCGACCGAAAAGAGCGTGAGAAATAAGGTGGCGACATCCTCTTTGGCACCCAGCACCGACTGTACGAAGGCCGGGAATTGCGTCAGCAGCGTAAATCCAACCAACCAGAACCACGAGATACCGAGAATGGCGAGAAAGACCCGGTGATCGGCCCGGGCGTGACCGATCACGCGCCAGGTCTCGCTTATCAGATTGCGGTTGATCCGCACGCTCGGGTCGGCGGGTCCGGCCCGGGGAATGAAGAAGCTCGCCGCCCAGCCGCTCATGGCGATCAGAATCAAGCAGAGGGAGACCACCGACGGGCCGTCGAGGGCGAGGCGCAATGGCCCCAGCGACATCACCTCTCCCTGGGGTGCCATGACGATCAGAAGCCCGCCGGCGATGGTGCCGATCAGAATGGCGATGAAGGTCGCCGCCTCGACCAGGCCGTTGCCGCCGACCAACTCTTCCTCGCGCAGATGATCCGGAAGGATGGAATATTTCAACGGGCCGAAGAAGGCCGACTGAGTGCCCATGAGGAACAGCACCGCCATCAGGGCATAGACTTTGAGCGTCTCGTGAGTGGGGGCGAGCAGGAAGCCGACGGCGGCCAAGATCATGATGGCGATCTCGGCCAACTTGACCCGGCGGATCAGGCGCGACTTTTCGAGCTTGTCGGCAAGCTGGCCGGCGGTCGCCGAGAAGAGGAAGAAGGGCACCACCAACAGCCCGCCGGCGACCGTAACGATGATCTGTCCCTGCTTGCCCTCGGCCGCGCTTTCCGCCAGGCCGAAGATGACGAGAAAGACGAGCGCATTCTTGAACAGGTTGTCGTTGAGGGCCCCGAGGAACTGGGTCACGAAGAGCGGCAGGAACCGCCGTGTGCGCAGAAGGTGTTGAAGGTTCTGGTACATGCTCGTGGTCCACTGTCTGGGCGCTCACCTTATCGCGAGTCGCCCGTTTCGGCTCCCCTTATTCGAGATGGTGCTATGTGTTCTCAGTCCTCGGCGCGGCGTCGTCCGCCTTCTTCTTGGGCGGGAAGACGAAGCGCTGATATAGATAGCCGATGCCGATCAGGCTGGCCCCCAGGCCGAGGAATGACAGCGCCCGGTAAAGACCCGTGAGTGCCGCCATGTCCGATAGGAAGACCTTGAGCACGACGATGAATATCAAGGCCATCCCGGCGTGCCGCAGCCCGCTGTGCCTCAGCTTGACGCCGGCGCCGAAGAGC
>JBFELD010000007.1:0-18835 GCA_041552375.1 Kiloniellaceae bacterium
ACATATGGCTGCGAGAGCCAGGAAACAAGCTCTTTCGCATGTTCGATCGCCCGCGGCGTGATGTCGCGGGGCCGTTCGTCCCGTTTGCCGGGCGGCGGCATGGCGGCCCGCTTGAAGCCGAGCTTGGCCGCCTCCTTCAGCCGCAGGCCGGGATTGGCGACGGCGCGGACCTCGCCGGAGAGGCCAATTTCGCCGAAGACCACGCACTCCGCCGGGACCGGGCGCGACTCGGCGGCCGAGACGAGGGCCGCTGCCACCGCCAGGTCGGCCGCCGGTTCCGAAATGCGCAAGCCGCCGGCGACGTTGAGGTAGACATCCTTGCCGGCAAAGCCGATCCCGCAACGCGCCTCCAGCACGGCGAGGATCATCGCCAGGCGGCCGCTGTCCCAGCCGACCACGGCGCGCCGGGGGGTGGCCAGCATCGAGGACGACACCAGTGCCTGGATCTCGACCAGCAGAGGACGCGTGCCCTCCAGCCCGGCGAACACCGCCGAGCCCGCCAGCGTGCCGTCGCGCTCGCCGAGGAAGAGGGCGGAAGGATTGCGCACCTGCTCCAGGCCATGGCCGGTCATCTCGAAAACGCCGATCTCGTCGGTCGGGCCGAAGCGATTCTTTGCCGCGCGCAGTATGCGGAACTGGTGTCCGCGCTCACCCTCGAAAGTGAGGACGCAGTCGACCATGTGCTCGAGCACCTTGGGGCCTGCGATCAAGCCCTCCTTGGTGACGTGGCCGACCAGGACCAAGGCGAAACCTCGAGCCTTGGCAAGTGCGATCAGGTGTTGGGCGGAGGCGCGCACCTGGGCGACGGTTCCGGGCGCCGAATCGAGATCATCGAGGAACAGCGTCTGGATCGAATCGATCACCACAACGCGCGGTCCCCTCATGCGCTCCAGGCTGGCCGCGATATCGCGTGCCGACGTTGCCGCGGCAAGGCGAACGGGCGCCTGCGAGAGCCCCATTCGTCCGGCGCGCAGCCGCACCTGGTCGATGGACTCCTCGCCGGAGATGTAGATGCAAGCGTCATCGGCAACCTCGCCGTTCGCACCGGAACTCGCCGTCGCCAAGATGGCAAGAGCCTGGAGCAGTAGCGTCGACTTGCCGATGCCCGGGTCGCCGCCCAGGAGAATGGCCGAGCCGGGCACAAAGCCACCGCCACATACACGGTCAAACTCCGCGACGCCGCAGGCAAAACGTTCCACCGGCAAGCTATCGCCGCCGAGGTCAACGAAGTCGATTGGATTTTTGCCGCGCCGCGCCTTGGACCCGAAGGGCGAGGCCGCCGAAGCTTCTTCAAGGATGGCGTTCCAGGCGCCGCAAGCCTCACACCGGCCCAGCCACCGTCCGTAAACGGCGCCGCATTCCTGGCAGACGTGTTGGCTGGTCTTCTTGGCCATCGATCAGCTTATCTCTCGGCGTGTGGGTCTCGCGCGGCTGTCTGGGGTGTCATCGCTCAGGATCCCATCAGAAATGAGATCGGGCCTTCCTCGCTGCCGCTGATGAATTGCTCGACGTAGGGATTGCCGCAGTGGTCGATCTCGTCCGTTGGTCCCTCCCAGATGATCTTGCCGCCGTAGAGCATGGCGATACGATCGGAAATTCGGCGCGCGCTGGCCATGTCGTGGGTGATCGAAAGCGCGGTGGCGCCGAGCTCGCGCACGCACTTCACGATCAGCTGGTCGATGACGTCGCCCATGATCGGGTCGAGCCCGGTCGTCGGCTCGTCGAAGAACAGGATTTCCGGCTCGGTGGAAATCGCGCGGGCCAAGCCGACGCGTTTGCGCATGCCGCCGGAAAGCTCGGCCGGATAGAGTGTGGCGACCTCGGGTCCGAGCTCGACCTGCGCCAACTTATCGAGGGCGATGTCCTTGGCCTCGGCCCGCGGCATGCCTTTGCCGGCGACCAAGCCGAAGGCGACGTTGTCCAGAACTGTCAGGCTATCGAACAGGGCGGCATTCTGGAACAGCATGCCGAACTTCAACCGAACTTGATCGAGGGCCGCGCCCTGCAGTCCGGTCACCTCGTCACCGTCGACCCTGATCGATCCGCCGTCGGCGAAAAGCAGGCCCAGGATGCATTTGATCAAAACCGATTTGCCGGTTCCCGACCCGCCGATAACGACCAACGAGCGCCCTTCGTTTACGTCCAGGTCCAGGCCGTCGAGCACCACCTTGGCGCCGAAGGCCTTATCGAGGCCGCGGATCTCGATCTTCGCTTGGGGCGTCATGTCCCGGGCATCGGTCATTGGGCGAAGAACAGCTCGGTGATGAAGTAGTTGAAGCAGAGGATGAGGATCGAGGCGGTGACCACGGCATTGGTCGTCGCCTGGCCGACGCCCTGGGCGCCGCCTTTGGAGTGATATCCGTGATAACAGCCCATGAGCGTCACCAGAAAGCCGAAGGCGGCGGCCTTGACCAGACCCGAGACGACGTCCTGGGTCTCCATGAAATCGATGGTGTTCTTCAGATAGGTGGTGGGATTGAAGCCGAGCTTGTGGACCGAGACCAGGTAGCCGCCGAAGACGCCGATGATATCGGCGATCAGAACCAGGATCGGCAACATGGTGAGCCCGGCGATAAGGCGTGGGGCCACCAGATACTTGAAGGGGTTCGTCGCGAGGGTGTTGAGGGCGTCGATCTGTTCGGTGACCCGCATGGTCCCAAGTTCGGCGGCCATGGCCGCGCCGACGCGCCCGGCCACCATCAGGCCGGCCAGCACCGGTCCCAGCTCGCGCGTGATCGACACGATGACGACGTTGGGGATGGCGCTCTCCGCCGAAAAGCGGGCAAAGCCAGTGTAGCTCTGCAACGCCAGGACCATGCCGGTGAAGATCGCCGTCAGCCCCACCACCGGCAGCGAGTAATAGCCGATCTCGATCATCTGCCGGATCAAAAGGCGCGGATAGAACGGCGGCCTCACGCAATGGGAGACCGCGACCAATGTGAAGATCGCCAATCGCCCTGCCGCCGCGAGAAAATTCAGGAAGGTACGGCCGACCGTCCGAAGAAGCACCATTTAGCTTTCGTTCCCGCTCTTGTAAACTCGGTGATAGCGATGCCCCAGCGAGGTCAGGATCTCATAACCGATGGTGCCCGCCTCGGCAGCCAGGCGATCCACCCCGTCACGCGGGTCCAGAAGGTCCACCGCGGTGCCCGGTCGCACCGTGCCGGCCGGGAGTGAGGTAACATCGATAGTGGTTAGATCCATGGATATACGTCCGACGATGGGGACCTCGCTGCCCTCGACCCAGGCTGTCGCGCGCCCCGATAACGACCGCAAATAACCATCCGCGTAACCGACCCCGACTGTGGCGATGCGGCTTGGCCCCTCCACGCGGTGCGCGGCACCATAGCCAACGCTCCCGGGAGCGTCAATCTGGCGAACTTGAAGAACCTTGGTGCGCAGCTGGACCACCGCGGACATGGGATTGGATCTTGCCGGCGTCGGGTTGACGCCATAAAGCGCCACCCCCGGCCGCGCCTGATCGAAGTGATAGTCGGAACCCAGGAAAATGCCCGAGGAGTTGGCCAAGGAGGCGGGTGCGGGGGGCAGGCGGGCGAGAGCCTCCTCGAACAGGGCAAGCTGTGCGGCGTTCAAAGGGTGGTCGGGCTCGTCCGCGCAGACCAGGTGGCTCATGACGAGGCTCAACTCCCAGCCGTCGAAGAGGTCCGGCGTCACCACCAGGCTGTCCAGCTCGTCCTTCGGCAGGCCCAGCCGCGACATACCCGTGTCGACATGCACCGCGGCCGGCAGGGCGAGGTCGCGCCGCCGGTTGAAGTCGCGCCAGGCCTCGATCTCGAGAATTGAATTCAGCACCGGCCGCAGCCGCGCGGCCCGATAGTCGTCCTCGGCGCCGATCACCAGCCCGTTGAGGACGAAGATGCAGCAGTCCGGCGTGTGTGTGTCGAGCGCGGCTCTCACCGTGAGCGCCTCGTCCAATTGGGCGACGAAGAAGGTTCGGGCACCAGCCTCGGCCAGCGCTGTGGCCACGGGCGCGGCGCCCAGTCCGTAGCCGTCGGCCTTGACCACGGCCGCCACCTCGCGACCGTCGCAGAGGGTGGCCAACTTGCGGTAGTTGTCGCGAAGCCCGCCGAGGTCGATGATCAGCGTTGCCGGCGCGCGCTCTGCCGGCGTGCCGGGTCCGGCCTCAATAGTGGTCCGGCAACCGCTCATCGAGGGCCAGATCGCTGAACGAGGTGACGTTACCGTCGAACTGGAACTTGCGGGTGCCGATCGGTCCGTGCCGCTGCTTGCCGACGATCACCTCAGCGATGCCGTAAACCTTGTCGCAGCGTTCTTTCCACTTGTTATGACGTTCGTCGAACCGCTCATTCGATTCGTCCTCGCGCTGTGTGGGCTCGGCGCGCTCCAGGTAATACTCCTCGCGATAGACGAACATGACCACGTCGGCATCCTGCTCGATCGATCCCGACTCCCGAAGGTCGGAGAGCTGTGGGCGCTTGTCCTCACGCTGCTCGACTTGGCGCGAGAGCTGGGACAAGGCCAGCACCGGCACGTTCAGGTCCTTGGCCACCGACTTCAAGCCACGGGTGATTTCCGAGACCTCCTGAACGCGGTTGTCGCTCTTGCGCCCCGGCGCCGGTTGCATGAGCTGGAGATAATCGATGACGATCAGCGAAAGACCGTGTTGGCGCTTCAATCGCCGCGCCCGGGTGCGTAGCTGCGCGATGGATATGGACGGTGTGTCGTCGACGAAAAGCGGCAGTTCGTGCAGCTCGCGGCTAGCCTCGAAGATGGCGTCGAAATCGTCATTCGACAGCTCGCCCCGACGCATCGCGTCCGAGCGCACCTTGGAGCGCTCGGCCAGGACCCGGGTGGCGAGCTGCTCGGCCGACATCTCGAGCGAGAAGAAGGCGACGATATGAGGGCGGCGGACGAGATTGCCCTCCGCGTCTCTTTCCTCGCGCGCAGTCTTCGCTGCGTTGTCGGCGATGTTGGTCGCCAGCGAGGTCTTTCCCATGGAGGGGCGCCCGGCCAGGATGACCAGGTCGGAGTTGTGCAGGCCACCTAGCAGACTGTCGAGGTCCTTCAAGCCCGTCGGCACGCCGGCGACCGCGCCCTCGCGTCGCTTGGCGGCTTCGGTCATGTTGATGGATTCGATGATCGCCTGGCGGAAGGGCGCGAGGCCGCCTTCGATCTCGCCCGCCTCGGCCAGGTTGTAGAGCCGTTCCTCCGCGCCTTCGATCTGGCTGTTTGCATCGCTGTCCAGGTCGTGCTCGAAGGCGTCGTTGACCACGTCCTCGCCCAGGGCGATGAGTTGGCGCCTGAGATAAAGGTCGTGGATGGTGCGGCCGTAATCCTCGGCGTTGATGATGGTCACGAAGCTCGATTGCAGCTTGGCCAGGTACTGGGCGCCGCCGACATCGCTCAAAAGCTCCTCGCGCTCGAACAGGTTCTTGAGCTGAATGGCGTTGGCGATCTGGCCACGCTCGATCAGCTTGCCGCAAGCCTCGAAAATGCGCGCATGCACCGGATCGGCAAAGTGTTGGGGGAAGAGGAAATCCGAGACCTTCTCGAAGGCGGCATTGTTCGCGAGGATGGCGCCAAGCAGCGCCTGTTCGGCCTCCAGGTTCATCGGCGGCGAGCGATATCCGGCGTCCTCCGTTTCCGCACCCGCCAACAACGCGACCATTTCGAATCCCCCCCGAATCGCTTTCCGAGGGGGAACCCTACAAAAGCAACCGGGACTCACGCCAACTGAAAATTGAGGTTGATGGCAGAATCTTGTGAGCGGCTCTGAGGACTCTTTGATGAATTACTGTGGGTAAGTTTTTTGACCCAATATTATTCGGCCGCGTGGCTGGTCGCGGCTTTTTGACCGCGCTCCCAGTCGGTGATGTAATCACGCTGCAGGGGCACCGAATCCAAACGCCGGGCGAGCTGGATCTGGAAGACCATCAGCCCACTGTTGCGGAAGGCCTGCTCGCAACTGGTCAGGTAGAACTCCCACATGCGGTAGAAGCGCTCATCATAGATCTCGAGCACCTTTTCCTTGTTCGCATGGAATCGCTGGTACCAGTGCTTCAATGTCTCGGCGTAGTGGTAGCGCAGGATCTCGATATCGGTGACGACGAGCCCGACTTTCTCGACCGCGGCCAGCACCTCCGAAAGCGCCGGGATGTATCCCCCTGGGAAAATGTACTTGGTGATCCAGGGATTGGTCGTGCAGGGGGGATCGTAATGGCCGATGGAATGCAGCAGCATGACGCCATCCGGGCGCAGCAATGATTTGGCTTTGCTGAAGAACTCACGGAAATGGGCCGGTCCCACGTGCTCGAACATCCCGACAGAGACGATCCGGTCATAGGTGCCTGCGGCCAGGCGGTAGTCCTGCAGCTCGAAGCGCACCCGCTCCGCCAGGCCGGCGCGGCGGGCGCGGTCGTTAGAGGCCTTGTGTTGCTCGCTGGAAAGCGTCAGCCCGGTCACCTCGGCGCCGAGGTCCTCTGCCAGGTATAATCCCATACCCCCCCAGCCGGAGCCGATGTCCAGCACTTTCAAGTTCGCGCGGTCGAGGAGCAACTTGGCGGCGATATGCCTTTTCTTGTTGACCTGGGCCTCGTCGAGCGACTGATCGGGATGATTGAAGTAGGCGCAGGAATACTGACGATCCTTGTCGAGGAACAGATCATAAAGCTGGCCCGAGAGGTCGTAGTGATGCGCGACGTTGCGGCGTGCGCGGTGGACCGGGTTGATGGTCCCGAAGTAGCGGATGAAGCCAGCCAAGCGGTCGAGCGCCGACAACAGTGGAATGTTATCGAGCACCGCCATGTTCGAGGTGCAGATCGACAGGAAGTCGCGGAGGCTCCCGCTTTCCACGGTCAGGCGGCCGTCCATGTAGGCTTCGCCCACACCCAATCTGGGATTTCGGAACAGATTCCATTCGACTGGGCGGTCGTGCAGCTTGATGGTGGCGGGCGTCCCCGACCCATCTCCGTAAGTGCGCGCTCTTCCGCCGGCATCAATGACGGTCAGGTTACCGGTCTTGATGGTTGCCCCAAATATAATGTTGGCCAGCATGACAGCCCCTCGACAAAAGGCCGCCCCCTGGGCATGTCGATGTTCCCTTGTTCGCCCAGGGAGCGCGTTTCGCCCCGCTTTTGCCTAAGAGTAATCAATTTCTGCATTTTTTGTCCAGATCCTCGACGTCGGGGTGTTTGAGCAAAGAAAAAGGCGATCTCATCGAGAGACCGCCTTTTTGGGTGCCGGGCATGGGGTAGGGTTCGATGATCCGCTCTCAGTCTAAGAGCTAGAGCAGATTAACCGGGTCGATGGATCACCTGCCGCCAGTCCATCCGACCCGGATCTGCTCCAGGCACCAATGATTGGTGTTCAGGCAGGCTTGGTGCCGGTCTCCTCGGATGCGTCGGCGTCGCCCGGCGCAGCTTCGCCGTCGCCTTCCTGTGCATCGCTCTCAACGCCTTCACCGGCCGCTTGCGCTTCGGTGGCCTCCGCTTCGGTGGCATCTTCCCCGGCGGCCACTTCCTCGGCGATGACGTCGTCGATGGCCGCCTCGGCCGCTTGCTCGGCCGCTTCCCGGTCAGCCTCGGTCACGATCCTTCCCGACGTTGCTTGCTGCTCGGCTTCGTCGAGAGAGCGTGCCACGTTGACCGTGATCGGCACCGTGACCTCCGGATGGAGCCGTACCTTGACCGGATGCAGGCCGAGCGACTTGATGACGTTTTCCAAATTGATCTGACGCCGGTCGATGGTGACCCCCGCCTCGGAGACGGCCTGGGCGATATCGCGGGCGTTGACCGAGCCATAGAGCTGGGCGCTGTCACCGGCTTGGCGGATGACGACCACGGAAAAGCCTTCCAGTTTGCCGGCGACCTGCTCGGCCTCTTTGCGGCGTTCCAGATTGACCGCTTCGATTTGTGCCTTCTCGCTTTCGAAGTAGGCGAGGTTGTCTTTCGTCGCCCGCATCGCCTTTTTCTTGGGCAACAGGAAATTTCGCGCGTAGCCCGCCTTGACCGAAACCACGTCGCCGATTTGACCGAGCCTTTCGACCCGTTCCAAGAGAATGACGTCCATCACTCTTCCTCCTTGTTGAGCGGACCGGTCCGAGGGCTTCGGCGCAGGTTCACCCAGTGATCAATCATGCCTAAAACGGCCAGGCCCAAGGGCAGGACCGCCGCCCAAACGATCAGCGCGGCATAGAAAAACGCCAGGATGACGCCGCCTGCGGCGAAGCGCCGGCATAGCATGTGCACCACTGCCAACCCGGCAAAGACGTAAGGAACCATGAGGACCAGCGCCAGGTTGCGTGCGATGTAGGCCAGCCCACCGGAGCCGAGGAACGCGACCAGCAGGGTCGCGCCCAACGCCCAGACCGTCCAAGTCGGCAGCCGGAGCGCCGCGATGTCGGGCGCGGGTCTGAGGGCACGGCCGAAGCGCAACAGCAGACCCTCGGCGAGTATGCCGTTGAAGGCCAGCATGATCGTCATCCAGGCGACGGTCGAAAATCCGGGTGCCCAGGCGATGGCGATGGTGAGTATACGGTCGATCTGTTCCGCCTCGACGTCCGGCAGCGTCTGCGCGACGAGTGGGCGCAGGTTCTCGATCATGACATCCTGCGCGCCGAGGCTCCCGCTCTCGGTGGCGATCACCCCGATCGTCATGGTCAGCCATACGACGCCCAATAGCGTGAGCCAGAGGACCAGCAGGCCAGGTGGGTACCACTCCACCGTCCCACCGTCGCCCGGCCGGGATCGCAAGGCTTGCTGCACCAGAATACAGACCGGCGCCACCAGCATCATCAGGATCGTCAGCATCCATGGCAGGCCACCGACCAAACCCGATACGATCAAGGCGACCACACCGGCGCCCCAACAGGCCCTCACGCCTTGCCCAAGCCCAACGAGGTAGAGGGGAACGGGGGCCAGAATTATGAACAGAATCCCGCCCGGAGCAGCCGCGGCCATAAGCATCGGCAAGACCGTGAGGATCCCACCGAGCGCCGTCAGCAAATGCCGGGCCATCGTTCTCTCTTCCACACATTCGCGAGGCCGTTCGTGCTCGAGCCCTCGCAGCCGGTCAGCTGATCACGTAGGGCAGCAAGGCCAGATAGCGCGCCCGCTTGATGGCCTTCGCCAACTCGCGCTGCTTGCCGGCCGACACCGCCGTGATGCGGCTGGGGACGATCTTGCCGCGCTCCGACAAGAATCGCTGCAGCGTCTTGACGTCCTTGTAGTCGATCTTCGGCGCGTTGGGTCCTGAGAAAGGACAGCTCTTACGCCGCCGGAAGAAGGGCCGGCGAACACCCCCGCCGCTGCTCACGATGCGTACGGTCATGGTTTTCCTCTCCCCTTATGCCGAGCTTGGCTCGGACTGCGTTGGCTTGTCGGCGGCCGCGGGCTTTCCTTCCGATGCTCGACCGGCGCCCCTATCGCCGCCCCTATCACCGCCCCGGTCGTGTCCGCGATCGAATCCGCGGCCGCCGCCGCGGCGCGGGCCGCGATCGTCCTTGCCGCGGGGCTGCATCATGGCCGACGGCGATGTGTCTAGCTCGTCGACGCGCACCGACATGTAACGCAACACGTCCTCGTTGAGGCGCATGTTGCGCTCCATCTCGTGCACCGCCTCGCCCGGTGCGTCCAAGTTCAGCAGGACGTAATGACCTTTTCTGTTCTTCTTGATCTTGTAAGCGAGCGTGCGCAGCCCCCAAAATTCCTTGGAGGCGACCGTGCCGCCGTTCTGCTCGAGAATTTCGGAGAACTGGCCGACCAGTGTCTCGACCTGTGCGGAGGTGATATCTTGGCGTGCGATCAACACGCACTCGTAGAATGCCATGGTTCACTCCCCTTGGCTGTTCGTGGACCGGCGCTGCCCGTCCGCTTCGCCCGCTTCGCGGTGTCGGGATCAGCCGCCCGGTCCTAGCCAACCCAACGCTCCGGGTTGGCAAGGAGCTATGTCATGCCGCCGTCTCGGCAGGCGCGCGCGACTATACACAAACAAAGCTTCAAGGCAAGCGGGCTTCGATGGCTTGCCCGCGCGTCGGCCTAGGCTTTTCATGGCGCCCGGGAAAGGCTATCCAATGCCGTCCGCGTCCGGGGCGATGACGACGCGCGATAGGCTGAAAAGGAGTGGGCAGCGATGAGCCGAGCATTCGTCTTTCCGGGGCAGGGATCACAGGCGGTGGGCATGGGCCAGGAGTTGAATGATGCCTTTCCGGCCGCCCGTGAGCTTTTCGAAGAGATCGACGACGCGCTCGGTCAACATCTCGCCCGGCTGATGTTCGACGGCCCCGAGGAAGAGCTGCGCCTCACCGAAAACGCTCAACCCGCGATCATGGCGGTTTCACTAGCGGTGGTTCGGGTCTTGGAGGCCGAGGCCGGCCTCGCCCTGGCGGACAAGGCGGGGTTCGTCGCCGGGCACTCGCTGGGTGAGTATTCCGCACTGACCGCCGCCGGCGGTCTCGGCGTGCCGGTTACGGCGCGGCTGTTGAAATTGCGTGGGTGCGCGATGCAAGAAGCGGTCGCGCCGGGTGACGGCGCGATGGCGGCTCTGCTTGGCCTCGATCTTGACGCCGTGACCGCGGTTGCCCAAGAGGCCTCCACGGGAGATGAAATCTGTTGCCCGGCCAACGACAATGCGCCCGGCCAGGTCGTCGTCAGCGGCAGCAAGGCGGCCGTGGAGCGTGCCGTGGAGTTGGCCAAGGAACAAGGCGCCAAGCGCGCCATGATGCTCGCGGTCTCCGCGCCCTTCCACTGCCCGTTGATGGCACCTGCCGCGGCGCGCATGGAAGAGGCTTTGGCGGAGGTCGAGCTGTCGCCACCCTGCGTGCCCTTGGTCGCCAATGTCACCGCGGAGGCGGTGAGCGAGCCGGAGGACATCCGCCGCCTTCTGGTTGCTCAGGTCACGGGCATGGTTCGCTGGCGCGAGTCGGTCAAATACTTGTGCAACCATGGAGTTGATACCTTGGTCGAGCTTGGCGCGGGCAAGGTCCTCTCGGGTTTGACCCGCCGTATCGATGGCGATATGACGGCCTTGAACGCGGGCACGCCGCATGAGGTCGACGCACTGCTCGCGTCCGTTTGATCACAAGACACCGGGCGCGGCTTCGTTACCCGGGAGATGAAGACTGGAGACGGCCCGGCGATGTTTGATCTGAGTGGGAAGAACGCATTGGTGACCGGCGCCTCGGGCGGTATAGGCGGTGCGATCGCGCGGGCGCTGAAAGATCAAGGGGCGGAGCTGGTCTTGTCCGGCACCCGGGTGGAAGCACTTCAAACCCTGGCCGGCGAGCTTGGCGGGCAGACGGCGGTGTTGCCCTGTGACCTTGGTGACGCCGAGGCTTGTGCCGGTCTCGTAGGCCGTGCGGAAGACGCGCTCGGGCAAGTCGATATTCTCGTCAACAACGCCGGTCTGACCCGGGACTCCCTGGCGCTCAGGATGAAGGACGAGGATTGGGAGCTGGTGCTGAAGGTCAATCTCGGTTCGGCCTTTCGCCTCAGCCGCGCGGCGCTTCGCGGCATGATGAAGCGGCGCTGGGGCCGCATCGTGGGGATTACCTCCGTCGTCGGTGTGATCGGCAATGCGGGACAGGCGAACTACGCGGCCTCCAAAGCCGGGATGATCGGCATGACCAAGTCCCTGGCCATGGAGGTGGCGAGCCGAGGTATCACGATCAATTGTATCGCACCGGGTTTCATCGAGACGCCGATGACCGATGCGCTCGATGCACAGCAGAAGGACAAACTTCTGGCCACCATTCCCTCCGGACGTTTGGGAGGTGTCGCCGACGTGGCCGCTGCGGCGGCATACCTGGTTAGCGAGGAAGCCGGCTACGTCACTGGCCAGACCTTGCATGTGAATGGCGGAATGGCCATGATATAGCCGCGTTGCAGGGGCTCGCTGGAATTTTTCCAAACCATTGCGACGATGCATTACCAGCCGTTGGCAAAGGTGGATGAACTGTGTTATGAGGCGGCGCCCCGGACGGTTGATGCGGTTGGAGAGGAATGTGAGCTCCGACGCGGTCGGGGGAAATGACGTTGGATGGCTTGACGGCCAAGCTTGTTTAGCTAGGGGCAAATGGGAATGAGCGACGATACTGCGGAACGCGTGAAAAAAATCGTGGTCGAGCATCTCGGCGTAGACGAGGACAAGGTGTCCGATAGTGCCAGCTTCATCGACGATCTTGGCGCCGACAGTCTTGATACCGTCGAGTTGGTCATGGCGTTCGAAGAGGAATTCGGCTGCGAGATCCCCGACGACGCCGCTGAGAAAATCGTGACCGTCAAGGACGCGGTCGATTTCATTCAGCAAAACGCCTGATGGTCCGCGGCTGAGCCCGATCGAACCATGACCGGACACCCTAAGGGCTCCCTGGGGTAGAGTTGGACGCATGAGACGGGTTGTCGTCACCGGCATCGGGTTGCTGACGCCTCTTGGACGGGGTGTCGATCATGTTTGGCGTCGATTGCTGAACGCGGACTCGGGCATCACCAAAATCGATCGCTTCGACGTGTCCGACATTTCGTCCAAGATTGCCGGCCTCATTCCCTATGGCGATGAGGGCGAGGGGCGATTCAATCCCGATGACGTGGTCCCGAAGAAGGACCAGCGCAAGATGGATGATTTCATCGTCGGCGCGCTGGCTGCTGCGGAAGAGGCGATCGAAGACTCGGGCTGGACGCCGGATGACGAGGAAGCGCTGTGGCGCACCGGCGTGATGATCGGCTCCGGCATCGGCGGTCTGCAATGGATTGCGCGCGGCGCGGTCACCATCGAAAAGGGAGGGCCACGCAAGCTGTCGCCCTTCTTCATTCCGGCCGCCCTCATCAATCTCGCCTCCGGTCACGTTTCGATTCGTTACGGCTTCAAGGGTCCCAATCACGCGGTGGTCACCGCCTGCTCGACGGGTGCGCATGCCATCGGCGATGCCGCGCGGCTGATCGCATTGGACGATGCCGACGTGATGGTCGCCGGCGGGGCGGAGGCGGCCATCTGCCGCTTGGGTCTGGCGGGCTTTGCCGCGGCACGTGCGCTGTCCACCGCCTTCAATGACACGCCCGAGAAGGCCTCCCGCCCTTGGGACGAGCAGCGCGATGGGTTCGTCATGGGCGAGGGCGCGGGCGTCCTCGTGCTCGAGGAACTCGAACATGCCAAGGCGCGCGGGGCGAAGATTTATGCCGAGATCAAAGGTTACGGGCTCTCCGGGGACGCCTATCACATAACCGCGCCGTCGCCCGACGGCAGCGGCGGTTACCGCGCGATGAAGGCCGCTCTCGGTCGAGCCGGGTTCAATGGAGACGAGATCGACTACATCAACGCCCACGGTACCTCGACGCCGCTGGGTGACGAGATCGAGCTCGGGTCGGTCAAACGCCTGTTCGGCGACCACGCGGCCTCGCTCAGCATGTCCTCGACCAAGTCGGCGATCGGCCATCTGTTGGGCGCGGCGGGTTCGGTCGAGGCAATTTTCTCGATCCTCGCGCTGCGTGACAATGTGGTCCCGCCGACGCTCAATCTCGACGAGCCGTCGGAGAGCTGCCAGGGCGTGGACTTGGTACCGCACCAGGCCAAGGAGCGGCCTGTGCGCGCGGTCTTGTCCAACTCCTTCGGTTTTGGTGGCACCAACGCGAGTATTATCCTAACCAAGCACGATTAGGGCGGGCCCATGGCACGTTGGATTGCTGCCGGTCTGTTGATGATCGCGGTATCCGCGTTTCTTGCCGTCGGTGGTTTCAAATACCTCGAATACCGGTTCGAGCGTCCGGGGCCCTTGGCCCAGGAGGCGGTCGTCATCATTCCGAAAGGTGCCGGGCTGGCTGCTATCGCCGGTCAACTCGATGCGGCGGGGATCATCGACGATGCCAATATCTTCCGCTTCGGCGTGCGCTTTCTCGACCTCTCCCGATCACTGCAGGCAGGGGAGTTCGCCTTTGCCGCCGGTATCACCATGCGTGAGGCTGCCGAGCACATTGCCTCGGGCCGGACCGTGGTCTATCGCTTGACCGTCCCCGAGGGCGAGACCACCAAGGCCGTGCTCGACCTTCTAGAGGCCAATTCACTGCTTTCCGGTCCGATGCCCGCGTCCCTGGCCGAAGGTGAGCTTCTGCCCGAGACCTATCATTTCTCTCGCAACGCCAGTCGCGAAGAGGTGGCTGAGCGCATGCGCAAGTCGATGACCGGCCTGTTGGCGGAATTGTGGCCCAAGCGCGCGGAGGGACTGCCGTTGGCCACCCCCGAGGAGGCGGTAATCCTCGCCTCGATCGTGGAAAAGGAAACAGGCGTTCCGGAGGAGCGTCCCCTGATCGCGGGCGTTTTCATCAACCGGTTGCTGAAGAGGATGCGCCTCCAGTCCGACCCCACCGTCACTTACGGCATCACCCTCGGCCAGGCGCCGCTGGGCCGCGCTCTCACGCGACGCGACCTCAACGATCCCACGCCCTATAACACATACCAGATCGACGGCTTGCCGCCGGGGCCGATCGCCAATCCCGGGCGCAAGGCCCTGGAGGCCGTTCTTAACCCCAGCGCGACGGACTACCTCTATTTCGTCGCCGACGGTACCGGCGGGCATGCCTTCGCCAAGACGCTGCGAGAGCACCAGAATAACGTCAACAAGTGGCGCAAGATTAGGCGATCACAACGGTCCAGCTCCGAGTAGGACGTTCACCGGTATCGCTGACGCTCAGGTCTTCTCGGGCAGGCGGTGGAGCAAGGGCGCGGCCATGTCCGGCGGCAAGGCCGCCAAGAACCTCGTCAACCAATAGAGCCTCAAGGGAAAAGCGATCCGCGCCTTGTCGGCCCGAAGGCCGCGTCTGATGATAAGCGCGGCCCGTTCGGCCGATATCTTGAGCGGCATCGGGAAATCGTTCACCTCGGTCATGGGACTATCGACGAATCCGGGGCAGATGACCGACACGGCGATACCTTGCGCGCGCAGGCCGTCGCGCAGCGCTTCGCCCCAGATCCGCACCGCCGCTTTCGAGGCGCAGTAGGCCGGCGCCCCGGGAAAGCCGCGAAACGCGGCCAGCGAGGCCATCAGAGCGATCTGCCCACGGTTGCGCGCCATCATGCCTGCCAGCGCCGGCCCGATCGTGTTGGCAACACCTTGGACGTTGGTCTCGAAAATACGCTGAAACTGAGCATCGTCTTCGCCGCCGCCACCGGTGCCCGCCGAGATGCCGGCATTGGCGATGACAAGATCGAGTGGCCGGGCCGCGTCCACCGTCGCGATCCAGCGCGCCAGCGCGGGCCCGTCACGGACATCGATCAGCGCTGTTTCGACGGTCGCGCCCTGGTCACCGCAGATCTTCGCAATCGTCTCTAGCCGGCCCGCGTTACGGCCGGTTAGTGCGAGCGAGCGACCCGGGGACGCATACTCGCGCGCCAACGCAGCCCCGATGCCGCTGCTGGCGCCGGTGATAAGAAGGGACCGCGGGTCCCGGTTCCGATTTTCGCCCATCCACGCTTTACCCCACCTTGTTGCCGGGTGCGGCCGAGTATATAAAGGCGCGGCCTCCCGAGACACAAAATTGGCGGATCGCCTCATGACCAAGGACAGCGCCACGGTTTCCAGCATGACCGGATTTGCGCGCGGCAGCGGGGGGGACGAACTGCTGAGCTGGTCGTGGGAGCTGAAGTCGGTCAATAGCCGCAACCTCGATATCCGCTGCCGCATTCCCACAGGATACGAGGCCTTGGAGCCACGGGTGCGCGCCCGGGCGCCCGAGGTCCTGGCGCGTGGCAATCTGCAAGTGAACCTTACGGTCAGGCGTGGCGCTCAAGGTCCCGAGCTGCGGGTCAATCGGGACGTGCTCGAGAGATATCGGCGAATGATCGAGGAGGTGCGCGCCGACTTCGAATTGGCCGCGCCCTCCGCCGATGGATTCCTCGCGCTCAAGGGCGTGATCGAGGAGGTCGAAAGCGAGGACGAGGAGGTTCTGGCCCGGCGTATGGAGGCCATGTTCGCGGACTTCTCGACGGCACTTGGCGAATTGGCAGCGGCGCGCCGGTCCGAGGGCGCGAAGATGATGGCTCTGGTCCAAAAGCATTTGACCGCGATCGAGGCCCTGACGGCAGCCGCGGCGGAAAGTGCCGCCGCGCAGCCGGACCATCTGCGCGCGCGCCTGAAGACCCAGGTCGAGGAGCTCATAGAGTCGTCGCCGGCCTTGTCCGAGGAGCGCCTGATGCAGGAGCTGGCGCTGCTGGCGACGAAAGCCGACGTGCGTGAGGAGCTGGACCGCCTGAGCGCGCACTGTACGGCGGCGCGCGATCTGCTGCGGAAAGGCGGGGCAGTTGGGCGGCGGTTGGACTTCCTCTGTCAGGAGTTCAATCGCGAGGCCAATACGCTCTGCTCCAAGGCCTCGGACATCGATCTGACCCGTATCGGTCTGGATCTGAAGTCGGCGATCGAGCAAATGCGCGAGCAGATTCAGAATATCGAGTAGGCGGGGGCGATGACATTTCAGATCCAACGGCGCGGCTTGATGCTGGTGCTTTCCTCGCCCTCCGGCGCCGGGAAGACGACGCTGTCGCGCAAGCTTCTCGAGCGCGATTCGGATCTCAGTCTCTCGGTCTCCGCGACCACGCGACCGGCACGGCCGGGCGAGGTCGATGGCGCGGATTACATCTTCGTTACGGCCGAGCGCTTCGACGAGATGGTGGCGGGCGGTGAGCTTCTCGAGCATGCCGTCGTCTTCGGTCACAAGTATGGGACACCGAAGGCTCCGGTGGAGCGGGCGCTGGCCGACGGGCAGGACGTTCTGTTCGACATCGACTGGCAAGGGACCCAGCAGCTCAAGCAGGAGATGCGCGAGGACCTGGCCTCCATCTTCATTCTGCCCCCCTCGACCGAGGAATTGGAGCGGCGTCTCTACGCCCGTGCCCAGGACAGCGAGGAGGTGGTGCGCGGGCGTATGGCCAAGGCCGCCGACGAGATGAGCCACTGGGCCGAGTACGACTACATCGTCGTCAACGAAAACGTCGAGGACTCGTTGGACGAGGTGAAGGCGATCCTCACCGCCGAGCGCTTGCGGCGCCAGCGCCGTGTCGGCCTGCACGAATTCGTCGAACGCCTGCGCGGCGGCGGCTAGTCCAAGGTCGCTTCCAGGGCTCTGGTGAGGGCGCAGAACTCTTCCACACTTAGGGTCTCCGCCCGCCGCGTTCCCTCTATGCCCGCCGCCTCCAACAATGCCGCGGCCGATGCGTCCAGGGACTTCAAGCTCTGGCGTAGCATCTTGCGCCGCTGGCCGAAGGCGGCCGCGGTCACGCGCTCGAGCAAGGAGAGCCGCGCCGGTGCCACGGGCCGGGCAAGCGCCCGCAACTCGATCACGCTCGATACGACCTTGGGGGGCGGGGTAAAGGCCTCCGCCGGGACATTGAAGAGCGGCGTGACATCGCACAGCCATTGAGTGATGACGCTGAGGCGCCCGTATGCCTTCTCCCCGGGTCCTGCGCGCAGGCGGTCCGCTACCTCCTTCTGGAACATGAGGATCATTCGTCCAACGGCCCCCGGATGCTCGTAAAGCTCCACCAGCCAGTGCGCGAGCAGGGCGGTCGAGAGGTTATAGGGCAGATTGGCCACCACCACGCGTGGCGGCGGCGCGAGATCGCCGAGACTCATGGAAAGCGCGTCCCCCTCGATGACGCGCAAGCGCGGCCCGGCGGCCTCGATCAGATCGTAGAGCGCCTCGATGCAGCGTCGGTCGCGCTCTATGGCCACCACCCGCGCGTCACTCTCTTGCAACAGCGCTCGGGTCAGGCCACCGGGGCCGGGACCGACCTCGATCACCGTCTCGTCCGGCGCCAGTGCCGCCGTGCGGGCGATCCGCCGGGTGAGGTTCATGTCGAGCAGGAAGTGCTGGCCAAGTGTCTTGCGCGCGCTCAAACGATGCCGGCGGATGACCTCACGCAGCGGTGGCAAGCTCTCGATCGCGTCCACGTCAGATTCGAATGTCGATATTGGCCGTCCGGCGAAGCTCTTGCATGGTCCGTTGGGCCAAGAGCTCGAGCCGCTGCTTGGTGAGGTTCTCGGTGATCACTTGACGGTCGACGCTCTCGTCGCTGCGCTGGCGCGTTTCGCTCAAGTACAGGATCGTCAGGCCGGTCGCGGTGCGGATTGGGCGCGATATCTGTCCGGTCTGGAGGCTTTTCAGCTCGCCCGCCAAGGCCGGATCCAACTCGCCCAGTCCGATCCAACCGAGATCGCCGCCCAGATTTGCCGTCGAAGCCTGTGAGAACTCTCGTGCCAGACCGAAGAAGTTCGCCCCGGCGTTGATTTGATCGATGATCCGTTCAGCGTCCTCCAAGACTTGTTGCTCCTGGCGGGCGTCGGGGATGGCGAGGACGATCTCGGCGACACGGCGATCGAGAGCATCGCCCTGAGAGGTGATCTGCTCCACGGCGGCGTCGATCTCGTCCTCCTCGATCGTGATGCTTGGTCTGATACGCAACTCCAGGACCGCGCGCCAAGCCAGCTCGGCCTTGATTTGATTTCGGATGGCAAAGGGGAGAACAGCGTTGTCCTGCAATGTTTGAACGAAGGCATCGCGCTTCATGCCGTTTTGCTGGGCGATTTGCGCCAGTGCCAGATCGATCTGCTCATCGGGCACTTCGATGGCCAGCCTCTCGGCCTCCTGCATTTGCAGGTTCTCGTCGATCAGCCGGAGCAAGACCTGGCGGGCGATCCGCCTGCGCACCTGCGGCGTATCCTCGATCCTCGCGCCCAGGATGGCCAAGCGCGTTCGCATGACCAGGTCAAGCATGGAAACGACCTGATCGTTCACCACGGCCGCGGCCCTCAGCGACTCTTGCGCTGGCGCCGGGGTACCGGGCACAAGAATGGCGAGGCAAAGTACCCAAACCA